>JALVNE010000247.1 GCA_027026755.1 Sedimenticola sp.
GTGACGGCGATTTGCCAAACCCCATGCCATGCACAACACAAAACTTGCGCTTGCAATGGCTGACTTCCGGCTTTCGCCTGGCGGGTGATGGCTTCACCGCTTCCTCCCAGGCTTGTGACCTGCGCCGTAGTGACTTTTGGCTTCTGGCACGGCTCTTGCGCTGCCTTGCCCGGCGCGTTCCCGGCACCTGAACCTTCCCCAGCGGTGGAGAAACTTTGCCCGGCACATTACTTGTGCTTGAAGCCATTGGCTCAAAGCCGCTGTTTTCAGGCTTCGCCCGCTTTGGAACTCACCGCAGGCGACACCCCACGCCAGCCTTTGGCTTGCGATTGCGTTGAATTGGTAACGTGCTTTGCGCTCGGCGTCTGCTGTTCTCGCATTGGGGGGAGTACCACAAAAAAGCAGCCTTCCCCATCCCGGGCGGGATAACAGGGGCGTAACCTGCCCGCCGTGTTTGCAATGCACCACGGTTTCGGCACAGCCTGAATTTGGAATTTCGCGCCGCCTCCCAGCCGCCGAAGGCGGGTCAGGTTAACGCGTGGTTGGGCAGGCCTTTCCCATCATCAAGGAAATGGTGTTGCTTCTAACCTCACCATTTCCGCTTCTATCTCTCGCAATATCTCGTCTGCAGACATCCCTGGCTTCCGAAACTGTCGCCACCAAGCATCCCGATAGGTATCAGAAATTATCTTCCATTGCCCTTCTTCATTGTGTAATACAATCTTGTGTGTAGTGTCGCCTGTTGTAACGCTAGGGGATTCTGGGTTGCTT
The DNA here is from genome assembly GCA_027026755.1 of Sedimenticola sp. GTDB lineage: Bacteria > Pseudomonadota > Gammaproteobacteria > Chromatiales > Chromatiaceae > Thiolapillus. The sequence continues at coordinate 772 of JALVNE010000247.1, forward strand.
TCCATTGCCCATTCCCTGACTATTGCATACTTCTCAAGCAGCGATACCACTGCCGTCTGTCCTGCCGTATCAATGGCAATACCCCTATATTCTAAAGAGTATTCATGCTTCGCATATCTGAGCCCCCTCATCTCGTACCATTTTCGTTCAACAGCCAATTTCGCCACTTCGGTCACCAGAAAATCCCTGGCATCATATTCATCCGAGACTATTCCGCTAAAAACGCCCTGATGAATATCTGTTGGCGGCGCAACACCGAGAAGACTATATCGAAGGTCAAAATATGCCTGAAGGACTGCTTTTATCTCATTTTGCTGTTGCTCCAGAGCGGGATTCAATGTAGGAACAATCGTTAGTTGCGTCGGTAACGGAGACGGCTTCGCCAAGGCAGGAGTGGATGTCGACGAGGGGACAGGAACAAACGTATCTGTCCCAATGGG
>JALVNE010000248.1 GCA_027026755.1 Sedimenticola sp.
CCCGCCACTGGCGGTACAGCTCACAGAAACGGCTGTAGCGATAGGCCCGGCCCTCGTGTCGGGCGGCATACTCGGCCCACAGCAGTTGCAGGGTCACCCCCTTGCGCTTGAGTTCCTGGTGGATCTGCCCGAATTCATAGAATAACTGCAACGCCTGAGGCTGAAAGGGAGTCAGTTGCCGCCTAGAATGGGTAGCTCTGACACCAACACCATACAGGCATGCACATGAGGCACTACAGGCAACTGACTCAAGAGGAAAGATACCAGATCACGGCACTGAAGGGGCTGGGCTACACGCAGCGGCAGATCGCTAGGGAGATAGGCCGATCACCGAGCACCATCAGCCGGGAGTTGAGGCGCAACCAGGGAATTGACGGCTACCAAGCGGAGACGGCGCAACAAGTGGCTGATCGTAGACGACGGGAGGCACGCAAGCGCCATAAGCGGATACCTGAACTGATCGCCTGGGTAGAGGCCCGACTGAGAGACGACTGGAGTCCGGAACAGATCGCGGGTTCATTGAGGAAGGCGGGCTATCCGTTGGTCAGCCATGAATGGATCTACCGTCATATCGAACGTGACCAGAAGGCGGGCGGCGATCTGTACAAACACCTTCGGCAGCGGCGCAAGCGCTACAGGAAGCGCTATGGCAGTCAGGAACGGCGAGGTCGCATCATCGACCGAGTTGGCATCGATGAGCGGCCAGCGATCGTCGAAGAGCGCTCTCGTATCGGGGACTGGGAGGGCGATACAATCCGGGGCAAGGGACAATCGGCGTTGGTGACGCTGGTGGAACGCAAAAGCCGTCAAGTCGTGATACAGAAAGTGGCACGGGCGACAGCAGAGCAGACGGCAGCGGCGATTATCGATCGCTTGGGCGCATTCCCTCTCTGTCAGGATACTTGTCACCCCACTGTTGTGGGATTCTAATTGAACCTAGAGGGGGTGAAGAGAGGAACCTGATGAGATATTCAGCAGAACGCAAAGAGGCGGTATTGAGGAAGATGCTGCCACCGAACAACCGGAGTATCCGAGAGATTGCCGCGGAGGAAGGGATCTCGGAGGCCACCCTGTACAACTGGCGCAAGGCGGCGCGTGCTGAGGGACGGCTACTGCCGGATGGTGATCAGACGCCGGCAGGCTGGTCAGCGGCGGACAAATTTGCAGCCGTAGTCGAGACAGCGGCACTGAATGATGCCGAGCTGTCCGCCTGGTGCCGGGAACGCGGCCTGTATCCGGTGTCAACACCGATTCCAAATGTCCCCTTTTCACCGATTTGAGATGTCCGGTTTTCAACGATTTCGGCTTGGCTGACCATCCGTCCCCGGAAGTGCCGGGACAGGGCGCGGACCGGGAACAGGTAGTGGCTGCGCGCCGCCTTCCACTGATGGGCTTCGGTCAGCACGCCGCCCGGGATCAGGCAATGCAGATGCACATGCTGGCTCAGGTTTTGGCCCCAGGTATGCAGGACGGCGGTCATGCCCAGTTGGCCGCCCAGGCGTTTGGGGTCGGCCGCAAAGGCTTTGAGGGTCTGCCACGCGATTTGGAACAGCAAGGTATAAATCACTTTGGGGTGCAGTCGCGCCCAGCCATTGAGTTCATGCGGCAGGGTGAAGACCAGGTGGTAATAGGTGACGGGCAGGATGGCCTGTTGCTGTTGTTCACTCCAGCGCCGGGAGGCGCGGTGCTGACATTGGGGGCAGTGCCGGTCCCGGCAGCTGTGATATTGGGAAACCGGGTGCGCACAGTGGTCGCACTGATACTGCATGCCCCCCAGGGCGGGGGTGTGGCAGTGCATCAGATGCCGGCAGACTTTGAGCCGCTGGCCATCCAGGGGATGCGCCCGGGCGTAGGCTTCCAGGTGCTGTTGCAGCACCTGCTGAACGCTGAGTTTACCCGCCATGATCCACCGCCAGTGGCCCGACCAGGTCGCTGACGGGCGTCAGGCTGCCTGGGGTGTTGGACATCCAGTGGATGTAACGCTGGGTGGTCCGCAGCTTGCTATGGCCGAGCTGTTGTTGCAGTTGGTGTACCGGCAGGCCGTTTTCCAGCTGATGGGTGGCATAGGCATGGCGCAGGCTGTGTATGCCGCCCTCTTTTTCCAGGCCGCTGCGCCGCTTGGCCTGGGTGTACACTTTTTGTGCGCTGCTGATGCTCAGGTGATCTTCGGGCCGCTGCGGGTTGGGAAACAGCCAGTAGCCGGGGCGATAACGGCTCCAGTAGTGACGCAGCGCGGCCAGCAGGGAGACCGAGAGCACCACGGCCCGGTCTTTCCTGCCTTTGCCCTGGGTCACGCGCAGCAACTGGCGTTCGCCATCGATGTCTCGCACTTTCAGGGCCACCAGTTCACTGACCCGCAGGCCACAGCCGTAACAGATCAACAGCAGCATACGGTGCCGGGGATTGGGGCAGGCTTCGATGAGGCGTTTCACTTCCTGGCGGGTCAGCAGTTCCGGGATCTTTTGCTTGCGCCGTGGATACACGATCGGCACGTCGAACTGTTCCCAGTGCAACACCTGCAGGTACAGGAAGCGGATGCCGTTCAGGTACAACCGGCAGGTGGCGCCACTGAGATGGCGTTCCTGGACCAGGTAAACAAAATAGGCCTGGAGCTGTTCTGCCTGAAGTTGGTCGGGCGGTTTATGGAAATACCCGGCCAGCCCCTGAACGGCCCCCAGGTAGCTTTGCTGGGTACGGTCTGAAAACCCTCGCTGCTGCATCGCAGCGATCATTTGTTGACGCAGGATGGTCATCGATCTTCTCCTTTGTGAATAAACCGGATCGGTTCATTACAAAGTGTGGTCGATAATCGTCCTGTAGGTGGGGATTATCAGCTACCGCGGAGCGGTTTAGTTCAACGTTGCGCTAACCGGCTGCCGAAGGAGCGCCAGCGACTGAGGCAGTCCGAGTTAAGCGCTTTGTTCGGCGGGGACTTTTGTTTGATCCCAACGTGCCTCAATGGTATCTGCTGACAAGTCTGCGCCACATTCCCACTCAACGAAATATCCGCCATTGTGAACTTTTTTAAACTCATCAAGATTTTTTAGTGGCTCAAACGCTTCAGAATCCAAGAACGGCTTTATATCAAAATCACCCGAGTTACCATTTTCAGAAACAATATGAAGAATATAGTTCTCTCTCGGAATTATCTGTTTAATCCTCATTGATCGAGACCTCGTATTGGAAAAGGCTTGTTTCCATTTACTGCCAATTGCCAATCCGCCAATAATTCATCTTTATGTATTTCAATCCACGCCACTACAAGCTTATGTTGTTTTCTTGGTAGTTTTCCGGCAAGAACAGATCCATCTTCTATCGCATATACCGTGACCTGCCCCTGATATTCCGCATGTATATGTGGTGTATTATGTTTATCTGTGTCATAAAAGAACATCCTTATCAGGATGCCATAGAACATTGATATGGTAGGCATATTTTATCGTCTCTTTATAGCCGAACATCTAAGCATTTATCTGCCGTGCGCAGCATGGCAGATAAATGTCTGTTGGACTAAGCCGCCCTGCAGGCTGGCGCCGTCTCTCTATATAAAGGGGATTGTATTTCACCCGACCCTCGGTGGCACGGGCCGCTAGCCCGAATGATCCTTACCGTCCCCTGGTTTTTTGCTGTTTCCTTCACCCTGTGGGGCGTTTTCCACGCTGCCGATGGGCTTTTTCCTGGTCAGTGTAAGGTATTTTCCTCCTTCTGGCCATATCAACCCCTCAGGCCAACAGCGCCTGTTCCTTTGCTGGCCGTGCCCTGGCCGGCTTTCCCTTGGGCCCTGATTTATGGGTTACCCATAGGCCAGGCCGGGATGCTCGGGCCAGGGATACGCTGGGGGCACGGGATTCAGGACGCGCACGGGGATCAGGTGCCCCTTGTGGCAGTGGGGACAGGGCATTGGCGGCGGGTCTTCACCGCCGGTGGGCGGTGCTGGCGGCGCTGGCTGCGACAGCAGGGCCCGTATCCGCGCCAATGCGCCCTGGCGGCAGCGGTTGGACAGCAGGCCGTAGTGGCGGATGCGCATGAACCCTTTGGGCAGTATGTGCTGCAGGTAGCGGCGGATAAACTCCTGGACGCTCAGGGTCATGATCTTTGGTTGATTGTCCCGATAGTCCCGGTAACGGAACCGCACCTGGCCGGCTTCCATGCTGATCAGCCTTGGGTCACTGATGGCAATGCGGTGGCTGTAGCGCGCCAGGTAGTCCACGATGCGCTGGGTGTGGTTCAGGCAGGGTTTGCTGTAGATGACCCACGCTTTGCTCATGAGTTGCTTGAGGCAGGCGTCGATGTCAGTGGGGGTGATGCGCGGCAGTTTCCCCGCGTTGGCGCTGGCCCGCAGGGCGCTGACCATCCGTCCCCGGAAGTGCCGGGACAGGGCGCGGACCGGGAACAGGTAGTGGCTGCGCGCCGCCTTCCACTGATGGGCTTCGGTCAGCACGCCGCCCGGGATCAGGCAATGCAGATGCACATGCTGGCTCAGGCATGATCCACCGCCAGTGGCCCGACCAGGTCGCTGACGGGCGTCAGGCTGCCCGGGGTGTTGGGCATCCAGTGGATGTAACGCTGCGTGGTCCGCAGATTGCTATGGCCGAGCTGTTGTTGCAGTTGGTGTACCGGCAGGCCGTTTTCCAGCTGATGGGTGGCATAGGCATGGCGCAGGCTGTGTATGCCGCCCTCTTTTTCCAGGCCGCTGCGCCGCTTGGCCTGGGTGTACACTTTTTGTGCGCTGCTGATGCTCAGGTGATCTTCGGGCCGCTGCGGGTTGGGAAACAGCCAGTAGCCGGGGCGATAACGGCTCCAAACAGCAATAACACGGCGACCAGGCCGGTTTTCCAGCCTCGAATACGGCAGATGCTTCCCACTTGTTCCGCACCATAGCAAATATCAGTGTGTGTTTCCACGTTATCCATAGGGACAAAGTGCCAACTAAATGGTGTCTTCTACTTCGACTACTTCACCCCAAACACTAACCAGACTTCTCTACTGAAAATCCCGCGACCGCACCCGCAATTCACCCAGTAGATGGCTGTAGTCGTACAAGCGTCTCACGATAAGGTGTTGTACGCCATCAGCCCGCTGTATCTCCGCCCAAACGCCCAGCAGTCTCGATTCCAGCAATACCCGGCGCTGGCGCTCAGCCAGGTGCCGCCAGATGATGAGATTCAGAATCCCGGTTTCATCCTCCAGGGTGATGAACACGGCATTGCCCTTGCCCGGCCGCTGCCGGGTGAGCACCAGGCCTGCCGTGCGCACCATCAGTCCTGGAGGCCGCCGGTTGACTTCTTCGGCAGGAATGAAACGCAATCTTCCCAGCTCCGGACGCAGCAGGGCCAGGGGATGACGGCGCAGGCTCAGGCCCAGATGCGCGTAGTCCGCGAGGATCTGGGCGCCTTCATCGGGCGAAGGCAGGGCCGGCTGTTCCTCGGCGGGCGGGGCCTCCGTCAGCAGGGGCAGGCCGCCTTCCACCCCGGCCACGGCCCAGTTGGCCCTGTGCCTGTCCTGCTCCAGGGAGGCCAGGGCATCCGCCGCCGCCAGGGCCTTCAAATCTGACGATTTGAGACCGGCCCGGGAAGCCAGCTCCCCGACATGGGAAAAACGCCCCTGTCCGCGCTCCATGACCAGGCGCTCCGCCCCCTGGCGGGAAAGGCCCTTGACCATGCGCAGGCCCAGGCGCAGGGCGCCATCGTCTTCCAGGTGGCAGTCCCAGCGGCTGTACTGCACATCCACGGGCCGCACTTCCACCCCATGTTCACGGGCGTCACGCACCAGCTGCGCCGGGACGTAGAAGCCCATGGGCTGGCTGTTGAGCAGGGCGCAGGCGAACACCGCCGGGTGATGACATTTGATCCAGGCGGACACATACACCAGCAGGGCAAAGCTGGCGGCATGGGATTCGGGAAAGCCGTAATCCCCGAAACCCTGGATCTGGCGGAAGATGCGCTCGGCGAATTCATCACTGTAGCCCCGGGCCTTCATGCCGGCCTTGAGCTTGCGCTCCCAGACCTCCATGCCTCCCCGGCGCCGCCAGGCGGCCATGGAGCGGCGGATCTGATCCGCTTCCCCCGGGGTGAAGCCCGCCGCCACCTGGGTGAGCCTGATGACCTGCTCCTGAAAAATGGGCACTCCCAGGGTGCGCGCCAGCACCTCGCGCACTTCCTCTGAAGGATAATCCACCGGCTCCAGGCCCTGACGGCGGCGCAGGTAGGGATGCACCATGTCTCCCTGGATGGGGCCGGGGCGCACGATGGCCACTTCCACCACCAGGTCGTAGAAACAGCGGGGTTGCAGGCGCGGCAGCATGGACATCTGCGCCCGGGACTCGATCTGGAACACGCCGACGGTATCGGCCCGGCAGATCATGTCATAGACCCGCGCGTCCTCTGCCGGAATGTCCTGCAACCTCATGTCCAGCAGATCCAGGGCGCGGCGGATGGCGCTGAGCATGCCCAGGGCCAGCACATCCACCTTGAGCAGCCCCAGGGCTTCCAGGTCGTCCTTGTCCCACTGGATGATGCTGCGATCCGGCATGGCGGCGTTCTCCACGGGCACCAGCGCCTCCAGCCCGCCCCGGCTGATGACGAAGCCCCCCACGTGCTGGGACAGGTGACGGGGAAAGCCCTGGATCCCGTTCACCAGGTACAGCAGACGCTGGATGAGAGGGCTGTCCGGATCGAAACCCGCCTCCCGCAGCCAGTCTCCCTGCACTTCCCGGCGGCTGCGCCAGCCCGAGGCAGCCCGGGCCAGCTGTTCGAGCTGGCCGGTGGACAAGCCCAGGGCCCGGCCCACGTCCCGCAGGGCGCTGCGCGGCCGGTAGGTGATGACCGCGGCCGCCAGGGCCGCGCGCCCCCGGCCGTATTTTTCATAGATGTACTGGATGACTTCCTCGCGGCGCTCATGCTCGAAATCCACGTCGATGTCCGGCGGCTCACCCCGCTCCCGGGAGATGAAGCGTTCGAACAGCAAATTCATGCGCGCCGGGTCCACCTCGGTGATGCCCAGGCAGTAGCACACGGCGGAATTGGCGGCGGACCCGCGCCCCTGGCAGAGAATGCCGCGCTGGCGGGCGAACGCCACCAGGTCCCAGACGGTGAGAAAATAGGCGGCATAGTTCAGCTCGGCAATGAGGGACAGTTCATGTTCGACCTGTCTGCGGACTTTTTCCGGACAGCCTTCCGGCCAGCGGCGCTGCATGCCCTGCTCCACCAGGGCGCGCAGGTAGTCCTGGGCGCTCGTGCCCGGCGGAGTCACGTCATCGGGATATTCATAGGCCAGTTCGTCCAGGGAAAAATCACACTGCCCGGCAATGACCAGAGTCTGCTCCAGAAGCGCCGGGGGATACAGGGCCGCCAAATCATCCAGGGCACGCAAATGGCGCTCGCCATTGGCCAGGGCGCGCCAGCCCAGTTCCTCTACCGTGCAGCCATGACGGATGGCGGTGAGCAGGTCCCGCAGGGCGCGGCGTCCCCGCCGGTGCATGAGCACCTGGCCCACGGCCACCAGGGGCAGGTCATGAGCGGCGGACAGCTCCCGCGCCTGTTCCAGCAGGGCCCGGTCCCGGCCATCGCGCAGCAGGGCCAGGGCCAGCCAGCCACGCCCGGCGAACCGGGCGCGAAACCAGTCTGCCGCTGTCTCTTTCCCCTGACGGGGCAGCAGCAACAGGGCCAGGCAGTCTTCCAGGCCCTGCTCCACATCCGCCCGGTACAGTTCATAGCGGCCTTTTTCCGTCCGCCGGCGGCCCCGGGTGATGAGCCGGCAAAGCTGCGCATAGCCCTGGCGGTTGCGCGCCAGCAGCACCAGGCGCGGGCCGTCGCGCAGGCGGATTTCCGTGCCCATGAGCAGCTTCAGATTCCGCCGCTTTGCTTCCTGATGCGCACGCACCACCCCGGCGAAGCTGCATTCATCGGTGAGGGCCAGGGCCGTATAGCCCAGTTCGGCAGCGCGGCCCACCAGTTCCTCGGGGTGGGAAGCGCCGCGCAGGAAGCTGTAATTGCTGATGCAATGCAGTTCCGCGTAAGCGGGTTTCTGCGTCATTCGAACACCCCCTGCAGATACCAGTGACCGCTGCGCCTGTCCCGGTACACCCACAGACGCTGCCCGGCAGGATTGCGCGCCCGGTAGTAATCCCGGGCCACGTCATCGCCGTCCCACCAGCCGGTTTCGATACGCCGGGAGAAGCCCTCCAGCTCCAGATGGCCTTCATGCCAGGGGCGGCCCTGGCGCTGACGCAGACGCCGGGGCCGGGGCAGCAGCCACAGGGGCGCTTCTTCCCCGGCAGCGGGCTTTTCTTCAGGGGCGGATGCCGCCACAGGCTCCCGGTAGGCCCAGGCATTTTCCGGGCGATGATCGGGGCGCCCCCGCAGGCCCCGCACGGCATCCTCCCCCAGGCGTGCTTGCAGGCGTTCCAGAAAGGCATGGTCCTGTTTCCGGGGCGCATCGAACAAGTCCCCACGAGTCGGGTTCGCCGCCTGCCAGTCTTCCACCCGCAACACCAGTTCCACCACGGCTTCGGGCAGGCGCAGGCGCTCCAGATGCTGGCGGAACAGCTCCAGAATATGTGCTGGCTGATTCGTCGGTGTCAGCAGGCCCTGCTCCAGACAGCTGGGGGGCGCGTCCCGGTGCAGAAAGCGCCAGTGCAGGCGCTGGGCCGCCGCATCCCGGCCGCGCAGAAAGGTGCACAGGGCCTCCACCAGGCGCCGGGCGGGAAACTGCAGGGCCGGGGCCTGTTCGATTTCCGCCAGCAGCAACAGACGCTGTTCAAAGACTTCCGGCGGCTGCCACAGGGGGCGCGGGTCCGGCGCCAGGCCCAGCAGGCGGTCCAGCAGCAGCACGGGCGCCGGCCCCACCCGCCGGGCCAGTTCCGGCCGGGGCAGCGCCAGGGTGTCGCCGATGCTGGACAGGCCGATGCCCCGCATCAGGGCCAGCAGTTTTTCATCCCGGGTGAGCCTGGCCAGGGGAATGTCCGCCAGCACCGGCATCAGGTCTTCGGCCTTTTCCACCCGGCTGCCGGGGCGCAGACGCGCCAGCAGGGCCGCTGCTCCGGGAGAAGGCGCCAGAGCCCGATGACGGGTGACGGCAGGCGCCCGGGCATCGTCGTACAGGCGTTGCAGCAGGGATTCCAGGCCGCCGAACAGGCGGGCGCTGCCCCCCACTTCCAGCAGCAACAGCAGGGGATCGAAGCTGATGCGCGAGCTGTAGTTCCAGGCCCAGGCGGCGATGGACTCCAGGCGCTGCTGCTCGGCCTTCCTGTCCCGCTCATGGGGACACAGGGCCGGCGCCAGGGCCAGGGCGGCATTCAGGGGCATGCCCGGACGGACGCCAGCCGCCCGGGCCGGCTCATTGCAGCGGTCGATGATGTCCCGCCCCCTGCTGCGCCGGGTCACGGCCAGGGGGCTGTCCTCCCCGGCCCAGAACACCTCCAGGGGCAGGTCGGGAAAATACAGACCTAGCCACAGCATGGCAGCACCAGCCTCCCGCCGCCCCAGCCAGCGGGACGCTTGAGCACCTTCACCTCCAGCCCGGCCTCATGGGGCTTCACTTCCAGGCGCAGGGCGGCCATGGAGGACTGCGCAGCCGCCCCGGGAGGACGGAACAGCAGCCCCAGGCAGTCACCCTCCTCCGCCGCCAGCTGCAGGCGGCGCGCCCGGGCAGTGTCGATTCTTTGTGGCCAGAGCATCACGGCGGCGCAGTTGCCCGAGCGCAGGGCCTGTTCTGCCGCCCACAGGGCCTGCGCCTCATCCCGCCCGCGGATGAGCAGCACCCGCGACACATCCAGACCCCGCGCCGACAGGGCTGGCGCATAGGGCAGCCAGGGGGCGTTCACCCAGGCCAGCCAGCGGGCCTCCCGGCTCAGCTTTGCCAGAACCGGCAGCAGCAGGGACAGGCCCGGCCCGGCGGAAAGAATCTCCGTGAGCGATCCCCGGGGCCAGCCGCCGCCCATGGCCTCGTCCAGTTGCGCAAAGCCACTGCTCACCACGGATTCCCGGGCCCGCGCGGGCGCGTCTCCCCGCCAGAGCAGGCCCTGCCGCAACAGCCTGTCGATGTCTTTTTCCGCTTCTGTTCTCATCTCCGGGAAACTCACTCATATGCCATGAGGTAGAACTAATATAGAACAAATGGCGCAAAAAAACACCCCCTCTTTTTCCCCCGAGGCGCTTATTTTTCCGGCGCCTTGTTATCGCCGCGATGGGGAGACAGGTCGCGGATGAAATCTTCCGCCAGAGCCCGGTAGATGGGCTGGGGATTGATGAGCTTGGAAACCCCGTCGGCAATGAGAGCCACGGCCATCACCGGCAGCAGGATGCCCTGGTTGTCCGTCATCTCCATGATGATGATCACCGCCGTCAGGGGTGTCTGCACCACACCGGTGAAATAGGCGGCCATGCCCAGCAGGGCCACGGTGGCCACGGTGACATCCGGCAGCCACTGGGACAGCTCCGCCCCCAGGCCGGCGCCGATGGACAGGGAGGGCGCGAAGATGCCGCCGGGAATGCCGCTCCAATAGGACAGCAGGGTAGCCAGGTACTTGAAGGCGGGATAGCCTTCGGAATCCAATCCTATGCCCATGAGGGCAGTCTTGGCCTCGGTGTAGCCCGTGCCCCAGGTCTGGCCGCCGGAAACCAGGCCGATGCCTGCCAGCAACAGGCCGATGATCAGGGCCAGCAGATAAGGATGCCGGTTGCGCCAGGGGCGAAGATAACGCCCGCCATACACCAGGAAAGCGCTGAAGGAGCCTCCCACCAGGCCGCCCACCACGCCACAGAGCACCACGGCGGAAAAGATCTCGGGAAAGCCCGCCGTCGCGAACACGGTGCCGAAATAGGCGTAATTGCCATTGATGGCCAGGGCGGTGATGCCGGCAATGATCACTGCCGTGAACACCGTGCCATTGGTCTTCTCCTCGAAGTTCTTGGCCATTTCCTCGATGGCGAACATGACCCCGGCCAGAGGCGTGTTGAAAGCCGCCGCCAGACCTGCTGCGCCGCCGGCCAGAATCAGGCCCCGGCTGATGTCATGGTGGGGAAAGCGGGCAAAACGCGTCAGGGCAAAGGAGATGGAGGCGGCGATATGGATGGTCGGCCCTTCCCGGCCGATGGAAGCGCCGCAAAGCAGGCCCATGATAATCATGATGCCTTTGCCGAAAGCAATGGGCAGGGACAGCAGCCGGTGGCGCAGATGCTTGTGGCGTTTGAGATGCAGGGCGGCAATGGCCTGGGGGATACCGCTGCCCTCGGCGCCCAGGAACAGGTTGCGGGTCATCCAGATGATGAGCATCAACCCCAGGGGCGTGATGATGAAAGGCAGCCAGGGGCGATTGTCGATGAGATGCAGAAAAGTCTCGCTGGCCCAGTCACTGCCTTTGGCCAACAACGACGCCGCAATGCCCACCAGGATGGCACCCATGAGGAACACCGCCCGGGTACGCCATACGCGCCGGGAAATGAGCTGTTTTCCGGATTGTCGGAGCCGCTTGCGGTACATGCCGGGGAAGAATGGAAAAGGGGGGCTTATTATGGGCCTTGCCACGGGAAAGGCAATGACTCTGCTCAAGTTGGATTTTCCTGGCCCTTTTTGAAAGGATGTCGAACCCCAGGGGTCGGAGTCAAATCAGGAGAACATCCCAAATTTCAACCACCAGAGATGATTTGACTCCGACCCCGCCCCTTCGAAATGTCCCGGCCCTCTCCCCTGCCCCTCTCCCGGAGGGAGAGGGGAAATTGGCGACCCCTCTCCCTCCGGGAGAGGGGTTTGGGGTGAGGGAAGGGTGAGGGCCTCACCGGAAAACAAAGCATTCATGGCATTTTTTCCCTCACGCCATTAAAATACGCGCCACTCGAGCCTGGATGACCAT
>JALVNE010000249.1 GCA_027026755.1 Sedimenticola sp.
AGTACAGCTTCCAGGTGTATTATAACAATCAGCATTTGTATCACAGTTACGGGAATCAGGCAGCAAGCACTCATTTATATCTGAAACAGGAAGTAAACTTTACTTATTGAACTTTGCTAAATAGATAGCTACAATGTTGTGATTGGATGATCTATCACAGACTTAATGTAGACATCAACCAGCAGACAACAAAATAATATCTGGATGACCTTAAAGATGTGCATGTGTGCGTGTGTATGTGTGTGTGTGTACTCTGTATGCGCACTTTGTGTATACAGAGGCACTGGCACAGAAAAGTTATCAAGGTTTAGATGAGATTTACCTCTAAGGAACTCAAACCACGAACCTTCACCGTTTATAAAGTGATTATTTGATTCCACAAAAGGAAAATCTTTTAAAATTGCCTGCATTGCATTAGTTACAACAGTTTACATTTCTCTGCTGTTTACTGTTAATGAAACACAAGTTTTGAATACTACAATATAAATAGAAGTAATTCTGATATATTATTAATCAACTACTGTGCACTGTCATTTCAAACCAGCTTAAACTGTAAAATATGGCACACAATTTCATCAATTACTAATCTGATGATAATTGACAACAAATTTCAATATTACTTAAACAAAGTTATTTCAAACTGATTTTGTTATTCTTTACTTTATCAAGTATTACATAAAACAAATTACACAAAGCATGAGTTAAAATATCTTAAAAGCAATCCTAAAGAGAGGTGTATTCGGAAGAGACAAAAATTCCAATAGATGTTCCATTTCTAACCCTTTCCAGCAAGCTGCTAAACAAATCTGAGCATGCAACAAAGAATTATACATCATTTTCTGAAAATGGCCAATGGGATATGATTACAAAATCAAGACATTCAAGTTAGAACACATACTTTCACAAGTATAACCATCACCACGATAACCTTCATGGCATGTACACTGGTACTCATCACCAATCTGATGACAATCAGCATCATGATGACAGAGTTGATAGGAAATGTCACATTTGTTGACCTCTGAAAAATAACCAAAAAACCAAATGGGCAGATATTAGCTAAACATACTTACTGAAATAGGTATATACATATGGTCTCAACCCTTGCCACTATAATATTGTGCTAAATACACTTTCCTGTCTCAAAACTTCAAAAAAAAATTGTACCTGGCTATGAAGCTATAATCTCAGATTCTCTACTAATA
>JALVNE010000250.1 GCA_027026755.1 Sedimenticola sp.
CGATTCATACGAGGTGTGCAGCTTGGAGAACAATGACTCATTCATGAATATGCCGGATGAACACGGCCATTTCGGCCCCTATGGCGGCATTTTCGTGGCGGAAACCCTGATGGAAGCGCTCACGGAGCTGCGCGAAGCCTATGATAAATACCTGGGTGACGCGGATTTTCTCGCCGAGCTGGACGCCGATTTGCAGCATTATGTGGGCCGGCCTTCCCCCATTTATCACGCCGAGCGCTTGAGCCGCGAGAACGGTGGGGCGCAAATCTATCTCAAGCGTGAAGACCTCAACCACACGGGCGCCCACAAGGTGAACAACACCATCGGCCAGGCTCTGCTGGCCAAGCGCATGGGCAAGACCCGCATCATCGCCGAAACCGGGGCAGGGCAGCATGGCGTGGCCACGGCCACGGTGGCCGCGCGTCTCGGGCTGGAATGCGTGGTGTACATGGGCGAGGTGGACGTGGCCCGCCAGGAAGCCAATGTGTACCGCATGCGCTTGCTGGGCGCCGAGGTGCGCAGTGTCTCCTCCGGTTCCAAGACCCTGAAAGACGCCCTCAACGAGGCCATGCGCGACTGGGTGGCCACCGTGGACGACACTTTTTACATCATCGGCACCGTGGCCGGTCCTCATCCCTATCCGGCCATGGTGCGCGATTTCCAGGCCATTATCGGCCGGGAAGCCCGCCAGCAGATCCAGGACATGACCGGCAGCCTGCCAGATGCCCTGGTGGCCTGCGTGGGCGGGGGCTCCAACGCCATTGGCTTGTTCTACCCCTTCCTGGATGACAGGGAAGTGGCCATCTACGGGGTGGAAGCGGCCGGGGAGGGTCTGGAAACAGGCCGTCATGCCGCGCCTCTGTGCGCGGGCGAGCCCGGCGTGCTCCACGGCAACCGCACCTATCTCATGGAAGACAAGGATGGCCAGATTATCGAAACCCATTCCATTTCCGCCGGCCTGGACTACCCCGGGGTGGGACCGGAGCATGCCTGGCTCAAGGACACAGGCCGCGCCAACTATGTAGCCATCGACGATCAGGAAGCCCTGGATGCCTTCCACCGCCTCACCCGTACCGAGGGCATCATCCCCGCCCTGGAATCCAGTCATGCCGTCGCTTATGGCCTGAAACTGGCCGCCACCATGCAGCCGGATCAGAAGGTGCTGGTGAACCTGTCGGGCCGGGGCGACAAGGACATGCACA
>JALVNE010000251.1 GCA_027026755.1 Sedimenticola sp.
TCGATAATCTTCGATACAACGCCTGCACCCACAGTGCGACCACCCTCCCGGATGGCAAAGCGCAAACCCTCTTCCATCGCTATCGGCGCTATCAGCGATACCACCATGTTAACGTTGTCCCCCGGCATCACCATCTCCGTCCCCTCCGGAAGATCACATGCGCCCGTCACGTCCGTCGTCCGAAAATAAAACTGCGGACGGTATCCATTGAAAAAAGGCGTGTGACGCCCGCCCTCCTCCTTCGACAAAACGTATACCTCCGCCTCAAACTTCGTGTGCGGCGTTATCGAACCCGGCTTCGCCAATACCTGTCCACGCTCCACCTCTTCCCGCTTGGTACCGCGCAACAATACCCCAACGTTGTCACCCGCCCGACCCTCGTCCAGCAGCTTGCGAAACATCTCCACACCCGTGCACGTGGTCTTCTCCGTCGGCTTGATACCCACTATCTCAATCTCGTCTCCAACCTTGACAATACCCCGCTCTATCCGCCCCGTCACCACCGTGCCCCGGCCAGATATCGAAAAAACATCCTCAACCGGCATCAAAAAATCACCGTCAACCGCACGCTCCGGCTCAGGAATGTAATTGTCCATCGCCTCCACCAGCTTCAAAATAGAGGGAATGCCTATCTCCGAACCATCACCCTCCAGCGCCTTCAACGCCGAACCCGTGATAACCGGCGTGTCATCACCCGGAAAATCATAACTGTCCAGAAGCTCGCGTACCTCCATCTCCACCAGCTCCAACAGCTCCGCGTCGTCAACCATGTCCGCCTTGTTCAGGTAAACAACAATGTAAGGAACGCCTACCTGACGCGAAAGCAATATGTGCTCGCGCGTCTGCGGCATCGGACCATCCGCCGCCGATACCACCAAAATCGCACCGTCCATCTGCGCCGCGCCCGTAATCATGTTCTTCACATAGTCCGCATGTCCCGGACAGTCAACGTGCGCATAGTGACGATTGTCAGACTCATACTCCACATGCGCCGTCGCTATCGTGATGCCCCGCGCACGCTCCTCCGGCGCACTGTCAATCTGATCGTAACCCTTGCTTTCACCACCGTGCTTCTCCGCCATCACCTTCGTCAGCGCCGCCGTCAGCGTCGTCTTGCCGTGATCAACATGACCAATCGTGCCAACGTTTACGTGCGGCTTCGTACGTTCAAATTTTTCCTTAGACACTG
>JALVNE010000252.1 GCA_027026755.1 Sedimenticola sp.
TGAACAACATCGACCGCTCGATGGAGGAGTCGGCACAGAACCTCGGCAGCCACGGCCTGCGGCTGTTCCGCCGCATCGTGTTTCCGCTGTCGATGCCCGGCTATGTGGCCGGCGCCTCGCTGGTCTTCCTCAAGGTCTTCGATGACCTGGGCACGCCGCTGCTGCTCAATGTCAACAACATGCTGGCGCCGCAGGCCTATCTGCGCATCTCCTCCATCGGCATCAACGACCCGATGGGCTATGTCATCGCGGTGATCCTGGTGGTGTTCTCGCTGTTCGCGATGTGGGTGGCCTCGCTGGCCCTCAAGGGCAAGGATTATTCGATGATCCAGAAGGGTGGCGGCGGCCTGGCCAAGCGCCGCATGCGTCCCTGGGAGAAGGTTCTCGCCTATGCCATCGTGCTGCTGATCCTGCTGCTGGTGCTGTCGCCCCATATCGGCCTGACCCTGCTCTCCTTCGGCACCATCTGGTCCTACAGCGTGCTGCCGGATGGTTTTACTCTCGATCATTACCTCGAGGTGTTCCGCGAAACGCCGGAATTCATCAACAACACGCTGCTCTACGCCTCCCTGGCCGCCGGCATCGACATCCTGCTCGGCACCGCCATCGCCTGGCTGGTGTTGCGCACCCGGATCCGCCTGCGCCACTGGCTCGACTACATCGCCATGGCCGCGCTGGCGGTGCCCGGCCTGGTGCTGGGCATCGGCTACCTGCGGACCTTCCTCGGGGTCAACATCCCCTTCGGCGACCGGCCGCTGGCCACCTGGTGGGTGATGCTGGTGATCGCGCTGTCGGTGCGCCGCCTGCCCTACGCCCTGCGCGCCTGCAACTCGGCCCTGCACCAGGTCAGCCGGGCGCTGGAGGAGGCCGGGGAGAATCTCGGCGCCAGCCGCATGCGCACCCTTTGGCGCATCACCGTGCCCTTGATGTCGGGCGGCATCCTGGCCGGCTTCGTCACCAGCTTCGCCACCGCGGCGGTGGAATTGTCGGCGACCCTGATGCTGGTCTCCACCGAATCCGACGCGCCGCTGTCCTACGGCATCTATGTATTCATGCAATCGGCGGCCGGCCGTGGGCCCGGCGCGGCGCTGGGCATGGTGGCCGTGGTCATCGTCGCCACCGGCACCTACCTGTCGCACCGCATCATCGAGAAGAGCCGCCGCGAACGCAGCCTGGAAACCCATACCT
>JALVNE010000253.1 GCA_027026755.1 Sedimenticola sp.
CCCGTGGTCAATGTTCCCGGCTGCCCGCCCATCCCCGTGGTCATCACCGGCGTGCTGGCCCATTTCCTCACTTTCGGCAAGCTGCCGGAACTGGATGGCCTGGGCCGCCCCATGGCCTTCTACGGTAACAACATCCATGACCGCTGTTACCGCCGCCCCTTCTATGAAAGAGGCCAGTTCGCGGAAACCTTCGATGACGAGGGGGCCAGAAAAGGCTGGTGCCTGTACAAGCTGGGATGCAAGGGGCCTGTGACCTACAATGCCTGCGCCACCACCAAATGGAACAATGGCACCAGTTTTCCCATCGAGTCCGGCCACGGCTGCCTAGGCTGCTCGCAGCCGGATTTCTGGGACATGGGCGGTTTCTACCGCGCCCTTTCCGAACCCATGGGCGTTTCCGGCAGCGCCATTGCCGGGGGCGTCATTGGCGGCGCCGCCCTGGGCGCCGCCAGCGGGCTGCTCAATCGCAAGAAGATGACCGACGCCCATACCCGGCATGAAAAGGTCACCGTGGACGACCTCAAGGACGGAGAGCCGTCATGAACAGCGCCGAACTGCTCCTCTGGGTACGCGGCCCCGGTCTGCAGATCGCCCTGTGGATCTTTCTGTTCGGCATGCTCATCCGCCTGCTGGAGATCTTCCTGCTGGGAAGAAAGAAGAATCTCGCCGAGCTGCGTGCCAGCGGCACGGCGGCCGGGTTCCGCACCATGATCAGCCGGTCCCTTCCCCCGGGCGGTGACATCATGCACCGGCCGCGCTTCACCTTCGTCGCCGGCTATGCCTTCCATATCGGCCTGCTCGTCGTGATCTTCCTGCTGGCGCCTCATATTCAGCTCATCGAATCCCTCACCGGATTGTCCTGGCCGGCCCTGCCCACCCCCGTGGTGGACCTGTTCGTGGTCATCTCCCTGGTCGCCCTGCTGGCCATACTGTGGCATCGGCTGACCAGCCGGGTGCTGAAGTTTCTCACCACCGGCGGTGACTACCTGGCCTGGGGCCTCAGCTTCCTTCCCCTGCTCACGGGTTACATGGCCTATCATCATCTGTGGTTTCCCTACACCTGGCTGCTGGCGGCACACATCCTGAGCGCGGAACTGCTGCTGATCCTGTTCCCCTTCACCAAGCTGACGCATACCTTCACCATCTTCATCGCCCGCTGGTACAACGGCATGATGGCCGGCGAGA
>JALVNE010000254.1 GCA_027026755.1 Sedimenticola sp.
CGGATCTGCTCCTTGCCCAGCGGATGAAACACCACCACCTCATCCACCCGGTTGATAAACTCCGGCCGGAAGTGGTGCCCGACAATCTCCATCACCGCAGCTTTCATCGCCTCGTAGTTCTCCTCACCGGCCATCTCCTGGATCTGTTGTGAACCAAGATTGGAGGTCATCACAATCACGGTGTTACGGAAATCCACGGTGCGGCCCTGCCCGTCGGTAAGACGGCCATCATCCAGCACCTGCAACAGCACGTTGAACACGTCCGGGTGGGCCTTCTCCACCTCATCCAGCAGGATCACCGAGTAGGGCTTGCGCCGTACCGCCTCGGTCAGATAGCCCCCCTCCTCGTAACCCACATAGCCGGGAGGTGCACCAATCAGTCGGGCCACCGAGTGCTTCTCCATGAACTCGGACATATCGATACGTACCATCGCCTCCTCGGTGTCGAACAGGAACTCTGCCAACGCCTTGGTCAGCTCGGTCTTGCCCACACCGGTAGGTCCAAGGAACAGGAAAGAGCCGTTGGGACGGTTGGGATCCGACAGCCCGGCCCGGGAGCGGCGAATGGCGTCAGCCACCGCCCTGACCGCCTCATCCTGACCGACCACGCGGCTGTGCAGCGCCTCCTCCATGCGCAACAGCTTGTCACGTTCCCCCTCCAGCATTTTGGATACAGGGATGCCGGTCCACTTGGAGACCACCTCGGCGATCTCCTCCTCGGTCACCTTGTTGCGCAGCAGCCGGGTCTCCTGCTGCTCGGCCTGGGAGGCCATCTCCAACTGTTTCTCCAGCTCTGGAATGCGGCCATACTGGAGTTCGGACATGCGCGCCAGATCACCGGCGCGATGCGCGGTCTCCAGCTCGATACGGGCCCGATCCAGCTCCTCCTTGATATGCTGGGTGCCTTGCAATGCCGCCTTTTCCGCTTTCCAGATCTCCTCCAGATCGCTGTATTCGCGCTCCAGATCGGCAATCTCCTGTTCCAGCTTCTCCAGACGTTTGAGCGAGGCTTCATCACTCTCCTTACTGACCGCCTCCCGCTCTATCTTGAGCTGAATCAAACGGCGTTCCAGCTTGTCCAACTGCTCCGGTTTGGAGTCGATCTCCATACGCAGACGGCTGGCCGCCTCGTCGATCAGATCAATCGCCTTGTCCGGCAGTTGCCGATCGGTAATATAACGGTG
>JALVNE010000255.1 GCA_027026755.1 Sedimenticola sp.
TCTCGTCACGGTAAGCGGTGCCATACGCTACGCTATTACACCCTACGATTACTGGGTGGTGGAGACAAATCCACACAGCGCAAGGACACTTCGTCCAAGCTTGCCAACATCCTCCCCGTTTGACTCCGACCCCGACCAGCGCAACAAGGGGGCACGCAATAAGGGGTCGGAGTCAACAAACCACCGGCTGCAAGCCGGTGGCATGAGGATTACGCACTGTAAGTGCGGTTCCGGCTAAAGCCGGCTTCAAGCCGCCGGCCCATGCCGGTTCATGACGACTCGAAGTCGCCAGGGTCAACCACCTTGAATTGTTCTTCTGTCTCACTATGCTGTTCGATATAGGCCGCAATCATTTCGTCTGAGACATTCCCTGTACTACACGCAAAATACCCTCGGGCCCACATCCTTTGACCCCAGTACGCCTTTTGAAGGGAACGGTATTCCCGCTGGAGCTTGTACGACGTCTTCCCTTTCAGCTTCTGAACCAACTTGCTTACCGATACCTGCGGCGGCATCGACACCAGCAGATGTACATGCTCTTTCGCCACCACACCTTTCAGAATCTCTACACCCATGTCCGAGCATATCTGCCTCACCAGATCTCGAAACCGGTACCCTATCGCCCCTACCAACACCGGACGCCTGTACTTCGTGCACCACACCAGATGCACATGTAACTGAAATACCGAATGTGTCCCTCGTCTGTACTCACTCATGCACCCTACACTAAACCAGGAGGCTGAAAGCTTCCAGCTGAAGCTGGGGGCTTGAACCCTCCCACGTTGGGACAGTCAAATCACGTTGATGTATCAGTAACAAATCAATGGCGTCAGCATGATTTGACTCTGACCCCGTGGGTTACCCCGTCTTGATTCTGCCCCACCACCGGCATCCCCGCCATGCCCAGGGCGATTTGCTCCAGCAACAGCCAGGCGTCCCCGGTTTCCGCGCCCTTGATGACCGCATCCGTGTGCTGACACTGCCAAAGGAGGCGGTGCCAGTCTGCTTCCTTCAGGCGCTTCAGGCCTTGGCTTACCAGGGGCATGCGGTTCTTCCATACCCGGGCCTGGCCCATGACCTGGGACAGGCTGGCGCCCGCGGCGACAGAGGCGGCCATGTTGGACAGGCTGCGGATCTCCCGGGCCAGGGCCCAGAGCACCACGGGAGGCGCGATGCCCTCGCC
>JALVNE010000256.1 GCA_027026755.1 Sedimenticola sp.
TGTTTCAAATGGTGGGAGATGCTTCAATCAAATTCAATGTTCCACATGAGAGGTGACGTATCAGTGAAATTCAGTGGTTCAATTGAGAGGTCATCCTTCAACGAAATTGACTCTTTCAAATGGTAGGGGATACTTCAGTGAAATTGAATGGTTGAAATCGGAAGTGACGCTTGAATGAAATTCAGCTTTTCAAATGGGTGGTTATAGTTCAATGAAATTGAATGTTTGAAATCGGAGGTGATGCCTCAATGAAACTGAATCTTTCATATGGCAGGTGATGCTTCAATGTAAGTGAGGGCTTCAAATGGGAGGTGATGCTTCAGTGGAATTTAGTTTTTGAAATGGGCGTTCATGCTTCAGTGAAATTCAAATTTTCAAATGGCAAGTGACGCTTCAAGGAAATTCAATGCCTGAAATGGGATGTGATGCTTGAAACAAATTCCGTTTTTGAAGTGGGAGGTGGCGCTTCAATGAAATTGAATGTTTCAAATGGGAGGTGATGCTTCAAAGAAAGTGAATGTTTCAAATGGGAGGTGGTGCTTGAATCATGTTCAGTTTTTGAAATGGCAGGTGATGCTTCAATGTTCTGCACTTGTTGAGAGTGGGGTGTGTTTCAATGGAATTCAGTTTTTCAAATGGGAGTTGATAGCTCAATGAATGCAATGTTCCAAATGGTAGGTGTTGCTTCCATTAAATGCAGTCTTTGAAATAGCAGGTGATGCTTGAATGGAAATCAGTTTTTCAAATGGGAGGTGGTGCTTCAATCAAATTCTATGTTTGAAAATGGGAGGTGTTGCTAAAACGAAACTGAATGTTTAAAATCCGAGGTGATGCTTCATTGAAATTCAGTTTTTCAAATGGATGGTGATGCTTCAATGAAATTCAGTTTCAAAAGGAGTTGATGGTTGAATGGAATTGTGTTTTTTAAATGGGAGGTGATGCTTCAATGAAATTCAATATTCCAAATGGGAAGTGATGGTTTAAACAGTATGTTTTAAATGGGAGGTGGTGCGTCACTGAAATTGAATGATTGAAATGGCAGGTCATTCTTGAACCGAATTCACTTTCCCAAATGAGTGGTGATACTTCAATGTTCTACAATGGTTGAAAAGGGAAGTGATGGTTCAATGGAATTCAGTTTTCCAAATGGGAAGTGATCTGTCAATCATATTGAGTGTTTCAA
>JALVNE010000257.1 GCA_027026755.1 Sedimenticola sp.
GGCGCCGCTGAAGGAGAACCTGGCCGCCGCTCTGCTGATCCGTGCTGGCTGGCCTGAGGTGGCGGAACGGGGCGGAGCGCTGCTTGATCCCATGTGTGGTTCCGGCACACTGCCCATCGAGGCGGCGTTGATGGCGGTCGATGCCGCCCCCGGTCTTCAGCGCGAGCGATATGGCTTTACCGGCTGGAAGAGACATGATTCCGCCCTCTGGGAGCGGTTGTTGAACGAGGCCCGTGAACGACGCGAGTCGGGGATGAAGCGGCTTCCCCGCATCGTTGGCTACGACACCGAACGGAGCGCGGTTCGCGCCGCTATTGCCAATGTGGAAGCGGCCGGCCTGCATGGTCTCATCCATATTGAACGATGCGATCTGTCGGCGTTGCAGCCGCCCGAGTCGGCCGAACCGGGGCTGGTTATCGTCAACCCGCCCTACGGTGAACGTCTGGGCGAAGTGGAGGCACTGACTGAACTCTACGCCAGCCTTGCCGACCGGCTCAAGCAGGGATTTGTCGGCTGGCAGGCCGCGGTGTTCACCGGCAATCCCGAGCTGACGCGGCGCATGGGGCTGCGTGCCCGCAAACAGTACGCTTTCTACAACGGTGCAATTCCGTGCAAGCTGTTGTGCTTTGAGCTGCAACCGGCGTGGTTCGTGGAGCGTCCGGTTATCTCCGGCGGCATGGTCATGCCCCGACCCGCCACGCCGGAGCAGCTTGGCGAGGGCGCGCAGATGTTCGCCAACCGGCTGCGCAAGAATCTGCGCGAACTGGGGCGCTGGGCGCGGCGTGAGGGAATAACCTGCTATCGCCTCTACGACGCCGACATGCCGGAGTACGCTCTGGCAATCGATCTCTATTACGGTCAACAGCTGGCGGTTCACGTGCAGGAGTACCAGGCGCCCAGGAGTATCGATCCCGACAAGGCCCGGACCCGCTTGCGGGAAGCCCTGGCGGTACTTCCCGGCCTGCTGGATGTGCCGATGGAGCGGATCCATTTCAAGGTCCGCAGCCGTCAGAAAGGCAAGGCGCAGTACCGGCGCCAGGCGGAGGAGAACAACTTCTTCGAAGTGGAGGAGGGGGGCTGCCGGTTCCTGGTCAACCTGACCGATTATCTGGATACCGGCCTGTTTCTGGATCACCGCCTCACCCGCGCCCTGATCGGCGAACTGGCGCCGGGCCGGCGCATG
>JALVNE010000258.1 GCA_027026755.1 Sedimenticola sp.
TTCTTCCACAACATGGTGGACAGCATGCTGATGATCTTCGAGTAAGAAACATGAGCCAGCTACTCTATCTGAATGGGGAATTCATTGCCGCAGACCAGGCCCATATCTCTGTCATGGACCGGGGTTTCCTTTTTGGCGACGGGGTGTACGAGGTCATTCCCGCCTATGCCGGCCTGCCGTTCCGCCTGCGCGAACACCTGGACCGCCTGAACAACTCCCTGGCGGCCATCCGCATGACACCGCCCCTGGATCATGAACAGTGGTCACAGATCCTGCACAGGCTGCTGGAACAGCGTGGCAGCGAGGACCAGCAGATCTACCTGCAGATCACCCGCGGCGCCTACGGTAAACGCCTGCACGCCATTCCAGAACAGGTACGGCCCACGGTGCTGGCCATGGCCAGCCCTATCAACAGGCGCGACCCGGAACTGGTGGCCCGGGGCATGGCTGTCATCACTCTGGAAGACATCCGCTGGAAGCGTTGCGATATCAAGGCCATCACCCTGCTGGCCAATATCCTCGCCCAGAGCCAGGCCCGGGAAGCAGGCGCCGACGAAGCCATACTGGTGCGAGACGGCCTGGCCAATGAAGGCACGGCGTCCAACCTATTCATCGTCAAGGAAGGCCTGCTCATCACGCCTCCCAAGAGCCCTCATCTGCTGCCCGGCATCACCCGGGATCTGGTGCTGGAGCTGGCCCTGGAAGATGGCATTCCCCATGCCGAGGCGGTCATTTCCGCCGAAGAACTGGAAACCGCGGACGAGATCTGGATCACCAGCTCTACCAAGGAAGTCATGCCCGTCACCCGTCTCAACGGCAAGCCGGTTGCAAACGGCCGTCCCGGCCCCATGTGGGAAAGAATGGACGCCCTGTATGCCGCCTGCAAGGAGCGCCTGCGGCTGAGAAGCAAAGCCAGCGAAGACTGTTATGAGTGAGAAAGAAAACACGACCACCAACGAACCGGAAGGCATGACCTATCCCTGCCGTTTCAAGGTGCGCGCCATGGGCCTGGACGAAGACGACTTCGACGCCCTGGTGGTGGAAATCATCCGCCGCCATTGTCCCGACATCCATGAAGGCGCCGTGAGCATACGCCCGAGCAAGAACGGCAAGTATGTTTCCGTGAGCGTGGACATCGAAGCCCAGAGCCGGGAGCACCTGGACGCCATCTACGACGATCTCACCGCCCACGACCGGGTGCTGATGCGCCTCTGACGGCATTCCTGTGGCAAACCCGGTGATCATCCGGCCGCTCGGCCTGCAGCCCTATGCCGCCACCTGGCAGGCCATGCGGGATTTTACCGACGGCCGCGCTCCTGACACCATCTCTGAAATCTGGCTGCTGGAGCATCCGCCGGTGTTCACCCAGGGACAGGCCGGAAAAGCCGAACATATCCTCGATCCCGGCGGCATTCCCGTGGTGCAGAGCGACCGCGGCGGCCAGGTCACCTACCACGGCCCCGGCCAGCTCATCGCCTACCTGCTGCTGGATCTCAAAGCCGTTCACCGGGGCATACGCGCCCTGGTCACGGACATGGAAGAAGCTGTCATCGACCTGCTGAAGGCGCACGGCATCCGCGCCTGGGCCAGGGCCGATGCCCCCGGCGTTTACGTGGAAGAAGGCAAGATCGCCGCCCTGGGCCTGCGCGTGCGGCGGGGGTACACTTACCATGGTCTGGCCCTGAACCTGGATGTGGAACTGGAACCTTTTTCCCGCATCAATCCCTGCGGCCATGCCGGACAGCCGGTGACCCGCATGAAGGATCTGGGCGTGAATCTGACCCCGGAACAGGCCGGTCAGGAACTGGTGGCGCGGCTGTGCCAGCGCCTTCATCTTCAACCACGATGGCAGACATGAGCAACGACTACCGGGCTCCGTCCCGCGACAAGAAAGAAACCCACCAGCGGGGCAAGGACAAACTCAGCCGCATCCCCGTCAAAGTGCAGCCCACCAGGGAGCTGCCGCGCAAGCCCGACTGGATACGCGCCCGCGCTCCCCAGGGACCGGGGGTGACGCGCATCCGCAAGATCCTGCGCCAGCGCGGCCTGGCCTCGGTCTGCGAGGAAGCCCAGTGCCCCAACCTGGGCGAATGCTTCACCCACGGCACCGCCACCTTCATGATCATGGGCGATGTATGCACCCGCCGCTGTCCTTTTTGCGACGTGGCCCACGGCAAGCCCGAGGCTCTCGATGAAAGGGAACCGCAGCAGCTGGCCGAGGCCATTCGTGAGATGGACCTGAAATACGTAGTCATCACCTCCGTGGACCGGGACGACCTGCGCGACGGCGGCGCCGGGCATTACCGCGACTGCATCCGCGCCGTGCGCGAAAGCAGCCCCCATACCCGCATCGAGATTCTGGTGCCGGACTTTCGCGGCCGCATGGATATCGCCCTGACACGTCTGGCGGAAGCCCCCCCGGACGTGTTCAACCACAACCTCGAAACCGTGCCCCGCCTGTACCGCCAGTCCCGCCCTGGCGCCGACTACCACTGGTCCCTGAAACTGCTGGAGGCATTCGGCGAGGCTCACCCGGACGTGCCCACAAAATCCGGCATCATGCTGGGCCTGGGCGAGGAGCCGGAGGAAATCGAGGCCGTGCTGCATGATCTGCGCGATCATGGCGTGGCCATGCTCACCCTGGGCCAGTACCTGCAGCCCAGCCGGGACCACCTGCCCGTATTACGCTTCGTTCCCCCGCAAGAATTCGAAGAACTGCGCCGCCTGGCCGAATCCCTGGGCTTTTCCAACGTCGCCAGCGGTCCCATGGTGCGTTCTT
Organism: Sedimenticola sp.; assembly: GCA_027026755.1. GTDB lineage: Bacteria > Pseudomonadota > Gammaproteobacteria > Chromatiales > Chromatiaceae > Thiolapillus. The sequence goes on from JALVNE010000258.1 coordinate 2,780, forward strand.
CGTATCACGCTGATTTGCAGGCCAATCCGGTGTTGGGTGGGCGATAAGCTTGGCCTTTTGTTATCTGTGGCAGGGAGCTTGATTGTTGGTTACATACTACGGGTAATATAGAAACACACAGTGATATTTGCTATGGTGCGGAACAAGTGGGAAGTATCTGCTGTATTCGAGGCAGGAAAACCGCCCCCTTCGCGGCGTTATTGCGGTTTTTTGCGGGATGGGCGGAAACTTTCCGCCTATATCCGCAATGGCGGGATTTCGTGAATGTTTCCGTCTATACAGCGGGATAGGTGGAATGGGGAGAAACTTTCTTTCCACTAAAATGTTATGTGCAATAAGGAGTAGTCTTAATGCCAGCGCAAATACCAATTGACACAGTTGTAAAAAAGACCTTAGAAGGCATTGTTCAGGCGCAAAAAGATTATGCCAAGTGGACAGATGGATATTGGCTTTGGAATGCTCCAGAGTACTTGTTATGCGCGTATATTGCTCAGAAAATAGCGAAGATAGATGGCGCAAAATATTTAACCTTGGAAAATAATGCAAAGTCAGCTATTGAAGATGCAGGTGCAAGAGGGAAAGGAAGACTCCATTCAAAAATAAGAGCCAATGGTAGGTTTGATATACTTCTGTGGTGGGGAAGCTATAAGCCAAGAGCAGTTATAGAAGTAAAAAACCAAATTGGAAATGTTGATGCAATAAGAGATGACCTTCTACGAATCAAAGAAGTGCTTAAAAGAAAGCGAGAAGACTCTTCATTCCAATTTGGGATTGTCGCATATTACACATCTACCAGAGATAGTAGAGAGTTTTCAGCCAAGGAACGTATTGCCAAGCGTATTGACAATATCTGTAAGGACGCAATGGATATTGTTGGTGAAGAATTACAAATTACTGCATTTTATAAAAACATCCGCGTAGAGGGTGATAGTGCATGGGTTGCAGCAGCATTATTAGTCAAGTAGCACATAACAAGGCGCTCGTTCGGACGCAAACTACGCTGCGCTTCGTTTGCGCCGCACAGCTTGGTCGTTGGGCATAAACCTGAATCCGTGACTTTACACCCATACCCGCTCGTCTATGGCGGCAATTGCCGAGGGACGTGCTCTTTCGCTTCTGTTCACCTGAACTGATACCTGCTTTCCCGCCCAAAATGCACGGCACATCC
>JALVNE010000259.1 GCA_027026755.1 Sedimenticola sp.
AAGTCAGATTGAAAACAGATGGGGACAGCAACCATGAACAGTTACCAGCGCATACTCTGTGCAACCGATTTTTCAGATCACTGCACCGCTGCGGCCGAACGTGCCGCCGATATGGCAAACCGATACGGGGCGGAGCTGATTCTGCTGCATGTGGTGGAGTATTTTCCGGAGCAGAGATCCAACCAGGAGATAGCGCCGGAGGATGTCGACCCCGCCGTCTACCGGGAGCAACAGGCGCGCACCTCGCTGGCAGAGCTTGCCCGTCGCCTGGGTGCTGATGAAACAGCTCAGGAGGTGCGTTTTACCTCCCGTTCCGCCAGGCACGAGATCGTCCGTTTTGCGGAAGAGGAGGGGATTGATTTGATCGTCCTTGCCACACACGGCCGGCACGGCATTACCCACATTCTGGGGTCAACGGCGAATGGGGTGATGCATGATGCGCCCTGTGATGTGCTGGCGGTGCGTGCCGGGAAATAGTCCAGATGAGCAGCCCCTCCCTTGCAGAAGGTGATGAGAGCGAGCCACTGCCCATCGCCGTGCTCTCGCTCAATCCAGCGGTCGATATGACCTACGAGGTGGCGCGCCTTATTCCTGATCAAAAGGCCCATGCCGTCGCCACGCGTTTCGATCCCGGTGGTAACGGCATCAACGTGGGCCGCGCGCTGAAACGGCTGGAGACCTTTGCCTACAGCTACTGCGTGGTTGCGGGGGAGATTGGCCAGCTGCTCAAACATCTTCTGCGCCAGCAGCTGGACTGGGTGGACTACGAAGAGGTGGAGGGGGAGACCCGCATCAACGGCACCGCCATCGAACAGCACCCCAGGGCCCAGTACGAGATCAGCGGCATCGGTCCGGCGATTCCTCCACCCCGGCTGGAGAGTGTGCTGAACCGCTTCGAACAGCGCGCCGGCGACGGTTTCGGCGTGTTGACCGGCTCCACCCAGAACGGCGTGCCGCCCACCCTCTATGGCGAGCTGGTGCGGCGCATCACCGAGCGCGGTGGCCGCGCGATTGTGGACTCCCATGATGAAGCACTGCGCCGCGCCATCGAGGCGCAGCCCTTTCTGATCAAACCCAACCGCTACGAACTGGAGACGCTGCTGGGACGGCCACTCAAGGATACCGAAACCGTTGCCGCCGAGGCGCGCAAGCTGCAACAGGGAGGCGTCACCTGGATCT
>JALVNE010000260.1 GCA_027026755.1 Sedimenticola sp.
GGCTGTTACTGCTGCGACGATGATGGGTGTAAGGTCAGGCGCAAATCTCTCCGGCTTACGGTCGATTGTTCGAATAATCCAATGAAGTGTTCGTCTGTCATGGTTTAGTTAACAGACCTAATGCGTTCAGGATCGTGCGTTCTTATGTGTGTATGCGTGCCAGCATGCGTCCATGTGCGACTACATACACGTAATTCGATTGACGTCTGACACTTTTAATCGGCTGAAGAAGGAAAGCGAAATCTTTATATCAGTTTACTTTAAATTAAACACGCAATTCATCTAGCTAACAGTAGCCCAAATACAAAACAACAACAACAACAACAACAACAACAAAACAACAAAACAACAAAAACAACAACAATCAACAACAACACCTATTATTTTAATATTTTCTTGTCTAATTAAACAACTTTCGGTAATCGTTAAATTATTTACATATGCTGACAAGCAAGTCTGCACATTTAACTGATTTCAGCTTCCACTAGCCAAACAGCCGATAAACTATAGGTTATCATGCATCAACGCGTACAGTGCCTATTCCAATAAATCTTCGAAATAATCTCCTGAAATATTGTTCTGATCATTAATTAGAAATCACGTTTGTAAGTGTATTATGCTGAATGGGTTATTTCGGTCAGATACATATTAAAAGGAAGAGAAAAAAAGAAAGCGCCTAAAAAGACGGGCGAGCGAGAGACGCCCAGCACGACAGCTACCATGACACCCAGCGATGTCGTCGCTGCGCCTGAAGGTGGAGCTCATCCAAACTCTCAACACAACCGCTGTGTCAAAGTTCTACCTCGCCCGTTGTCGGCGAACACGGGACGCCAACCCACTTCGCCCAAGGCTTAGCGGATTATTAGGGAGGAATATCACCAGGCCCTAACCTGTCGACGGTGATAACCACGGCGCCACGCTGCCAACTGAAAACCGGCCGTTTGGAAGTGCCCCATAACACGTCGAACTGCACGAAGCCAACATTATGGTGTCTGAACTTGTTCGATAGGTGTCGCCACTCTCACAGAGAAGACCGTGCTCGGACTGTTGGAGCGGGTGGCCGATGTGATCGTGTAACAACCGCGCGGATTGCAACCAGAGAACTGTCTTTAGTTTTCTTAACAGAGTGTTACATTTAAATTGGCCGATTCAATATAATAAAGACATGGCTCATACT
>JALVNE010000261.1 GCA_027026755.1 Sedimenticola sp.
AGAGCAACCGTGATAAAAGTCAAGCCTGTAGCGAGGAAAGTTGGGGCTGCCAGGGTTGCATAGAGCGAACCATCGCGTTGAGAATCACAAGCAACTTGCGCATACAAGCCACTACGGCAACCAATCTTTCCTTACCGGCCTCCCTCAGGTGGTGGTAAACGCTTCGAATCACGGGATTGTATTGAATGGCCGAAAGGGTGGCCATATACAAAACATGCCTCACGACCGGACGCCCGCCGCGAATATGCCGCTTGCGGCTCCGTTTACCACTATCCCGATTGAGAGGTGCCACACCGGCCAAGGCTGCAATTTGTTTGCGGTCAAGCAGGCCAAGTTCGGGCATTTCGGAGAGCAGGGTGTAGGTCAGCACAGGGCCTACGCCGGGCACACTGCGAATAATTTCGGCTTTTTGTTTCAAAGGCATCTCTTGTTCAATGAGTTCTTCCATTTGCTCTTCCAGACGCCTGATTTCTTTCTCAAGCCACTCAATGTGGCGTTGGACTTGCTCGGCCAGGTCAGGATGGATGGATTCCAGGCGATTGCGTTCGGCAACACGCATAACCAACAATTGTTGCCTGCGGCGGAGGAGCCCCTGGAGGCGTTCCTCGGCCTCTGTAGGAAGATGGACGGGATTGGGTCTCACACGGTCGGCAAACTTTGCCAACACTTGAGCATCCAGTTTATCCGTCTTGGCCAGTTGACCGGTGGAACGGGCAAACTCTCGCACACGTTTTGGGTTGGCCACAGCCACAGGAATGTGAGCGGCAACCATGGCTTTGACAGCCTGTTTTTCGTACCCACCGGTGGATTCCAACACAACAAGGGTGGGCTTGAGCTGGGAGAGGCGCGTAATGAGCGTGGTAATACCTTCATCTGAGTTGGTCGTTGACCAAAAAGCATCGTTGGGATGCACAGCCACATCCAGGGAATGTTTGGAAACATCAATACCAACAAAGATACCTTCTGCCATGGTCATCCTCCTGGTAACATATCGGTGTATAATGGAGACGCCCGTCCTGGCAGAATACGGGCTCTCGGGCCCAGACAACCGTTCGGGCACCCCCCACATGAGACACGGCGACCAATGCTCTGCGGCGGTTTTTCTAACCGAGGCGCATTGAACGGTCTGCCGTGTCTTTTCTATGGCTTGACTTTATCATACCAGGCGCAGAG
>JALVNE010000262.1 GCA_027026755.1 Sedimenticola sp.
TATCCCAGCGGGAACAACAGCAGTAACAGCATCCACAGGTCAAAAGAACCCAACCAGAATCCATCACCATCATCCTGTTTATTAACAGTAATGGTTACTGTTGCCTGGTCTTCTCCACCGTTTCCGTCACTGATGGTATAGTGGAAACGGTCTTCGCCGTTGAAGCCTGCAGGTGGTGTATAAGTGAAGCTACCATCGCCGTGGTTGTCTACAGAACCTCCCTGCTCAGACACTGAATCTGCGCTGGTTATGCTTAAAACATCTCCATCTGCATCACTGTCATTAGCCAGTACGTCAGCTACGGTTACAGCCGTATCCACCTCCGTCTCAGCAGTGTCATCAACAGCAACGGGGTTAGTATTGGTTGAGGTGGCCTGCTCCACAGTAATATTGACTACACCCTGGGCCTGACCTCCCTTGCCGTCACTAATCATATAGTTGAACATGTCGCTGCCAACGTAACCGCTCGCAGGAGTATAGGTGAAGGTACCATCGCCGTTATCGACAACGATTCCGCCCTGCGCCGACTGGCTGTCCACACCACTGACAGTGACAGAATCACCATCCGGATCACTGTCATTGGCCAGCACATCACCTGTGGTTACAGAGGTATCCTGCTGTGTGGTAACCGCGTCTGCCATCGCCACAGGCGGGTTATTGACAGGGATAACCTTGGTCACGGTAACACTCACCGTGCCCTGTGCTTCTGCTCCATTTCCGTCGCTCACTGTATAGGTAAAGCTATCAGCGCCGCTGAAACCTGCAGGCGGTGTATAGGTGAAGGTACCGTCACCATTATTAACCACCGTACCACCTTCTGCTGACTGACTATCGGCTCCACTGATACTCAAGCTATCTCCATCCGGATCGCTGTCGTTCGCCAGCACATTACCCGTAGTTACCGAACTACCTTCTGTAGTACTGGCACTGTCAGGAGCAGCCATTGGAGCATGGTTAACAGTGTTTACAGCAATCTGCACAGTACCTTGGATTTCCCCACCATTTCCATCACTCACCGTGTAGCGGAAACTGTCATTTCCGCTAAAACCGGCCGGCGGCGTGTAGGTGAAGGTGCCATCGCCATTATTGACCACGGTACCACCCTGGACAGACTGGGCATCCGCACCACTGACACTCAAGGTATCACCATCAGGATCGGTATCATTGGCAA
>JALVNE010000263.1 GCA_027026755.1 Sedimenticola sp.
AGTAACATATAAGGATACCATTTACCGAGTTCAAGGATAAAATGTTCTTGACCCGGACAGCCGCCGGGGGAAATACTTGGCAACCACAAAACATCAGGCCGCATATCACATGACAATACAACAGATTGCTACCCAACCCTTTTCCGATCAACGCCCCGGCACTTCAGGACTGCGCAAGAAGGTCACCCGCTTTCAACAGCCGCACTATCTGGAGAATTTTGTTCAGTCCATTTTCGACAGCGCGGGAGACATCCAGGGGAAAACGGTCGTGCTGGGTGGCGATGGCCGTTACTACAACCAGCAGGCAATCCAGACAATTATCCGTATGGCGGCCGCCAATGGCATTGGCAAAATCATGGTCGGCCGGGCCGGACTGCTCTCCACACCGGCGGCATCGACAGTAATCCGCAAATACCATACCCACGGGGGCATTATTCTCTCCGCCAGTCACAACGCCGGTGGACCGGATGGCGATTTCGGTATCAAGTACAACACGGCCAATGGCGGACCCGCTCCGGAAAAGATCACCGAGGCAATCTACCAGCGCAGCAAAGAGATCGATCGTTATCTAATCCTGGACAGCACCGACGTTCCCCTGGAACAGTGCGGTACTCACCGCGTTGGTGGAATGGAGGTGGAGGTAATCGATCCGGTAGCCGACTATGCGGAGCTGATGGAGCAGCTGTTTGACTTCCCGGCCATTCGGAATCTGCTGGCGGAAGGCTTCACCCTGCGCTTTGACGCCATGCACGCTATCACCGGCCCCTACGCCCACGAGATTCTGGAGAACCGGCTGGGCGCCGCCACCGGTACGGTAATCAACGGCACCCCGCTACCGGATTTTGGGGGACACCATCCAGACCCCAACCTTGCCCATGCCCGGGAACTGGTGGAACAGCTATTCAGCGACGAGGGACCGGACTTCGGCGCCGCATCTGATGGTGACGGCGATCGCAACATGATCCTCGGGAAGAATTTCTATGTCACCCCTTCCGACAGCCTGGCGGTATTGACCGCCAATGCCGGACGGGTACCCGGCTACCGGAACGGACTCGCCGGTGTCGCCCGCTCCATGCCCACCAGTCTGGCGGTGGATCGGGTTGCCGAAAAACTGGGAATCGACTGCTATGAAACCCCCACCGGCTGGAAGTTCTTCGGCAACCTGATGGAT
>JALVNE010000264.1 GCA_027026755.1 Sedimenticola sp.
GTCTGGAAGATGACGAGCTCCAAACCCGTTTGCTGGTGGCGGCTGACGGCGGCAATTCCCTGGTGCGTCAGCAACTGGGCTTCCAGAGCCGCCGCCGGGAATACCACCAGAGCGCCATCATCGCCAATATCACCCCCGGAAGGCCCCATGGCAACACCGCCTGGGAGCGCTTCACCCGCAACGGCCCCATGGCCCTGTTACCCATGACTGAATCCCGCTGCGCCCTGGTCTGGACTGTCGCAGACAAAGACGTCGGCAAAGTGCTCTCCCTGGACGACGAAGACTTTCTGGCCCAGGTGCAGCAGAACTTCGGCTGGCGCCTGGGCAAGCTGCAGCGCGCGGGAAAACGCGCCGCCTATCCCCTCGCCCAGATCTGGGTGCCGGACGCGGTGCAGCACCGTGCCGTGGTCATCGGCAATGCCGCCCACACCCTGCACCCGGTAGCGGGCCAGGGCTTCAACCTGGGCTTGCGGGATGTGGCCGCCCTGGCCGAAGTCGTCCTGGATGCCGTGAAGGGGGGCCGGGACCCCGGCAGCCTGGAAACACTGAACCGCTACCAGCAATGGCGCGCCCGGGACCAGCGCGGCGTGGTGGAAACCACCAACCTGCTGGTGCGCGCTTTCAGTAACGATTTCCTGCCGGTGAAACTGGCCCGCAATCTCGGCGTACTGGGCCTGGAGGCCCTGCCCCCGGCCCGCCATGCCATTGCCCGCGCCGCCATGGGGCTGCAAGGCCACCTGCCCCGCCTGTCAAGAGGACTGCCCCTGTGAGCGAAGCGCATTTCGATATCGTCATTGCTGGCGGCGGCATGGTGGGCGCCGCCCTGGCCTGCGCCCTGGGAGAACAGGATTTTTCCGTTGCCGTCATCGAACACCGCCCTCCCGTAGAAGACTGGCCCGCGGACAGCCATGATATCCGCGTCTCGGCCATCAGCCGTGCTTCCCAGAACATCTTTGCCAACCTGGGCGCCTGGGAGGACATGCTGGAACTGGGCGTGACGCCTTATGAGCAGATGGTGGTCTGGGAATCCGGCGGCGCGGAAATCCGTTTCCATGCCGCGGACATTGGCGAGCCCGACCTGGGGCATATCATCGAGAACCGCATCATACAGCTGGCCCTGTGGCGGCGGATGCGCCGCCTGGAGCAAGTGCGCATCTTCTGCCCCGCCA
>JALVNE010000265.1 GCA_027026755.1 Sedimenticola sp.
GTGGAGTATTTTCTCAAGGAGAAGGTTGCCGGCAACAGCGAGCTGGAAGCGATCAGTGAATTCATCCATTTCGCCTGCACCTCCGAAGACATCAACAACCTCGCCTACGGTCTGATGCTGCGCGAAGCACGCAGTCAGGTGCTGTTGCCCATGATGGATGAGATTATCGACGCCATTACCGACCTTGCCCACCGCTACGCCGACCAGCCCATGCTGTCGCGCACCCATGGCCAACCGGCCTCCCCTACCACGCTGGGCAAGGAGATGGCCAACAGCGCATTCCGCCTGCGCCGCCAGCGCGAGCAGGTTATCATGGTCCCCCTGCTGGGGAAAATTAACGGCGCAACGGGAAACTACAACGCCCATCTGGTCACCTATCCCGATCTGGACTGGCAGCAGATCGCCAATGAATTCGTCACCAGCCTTGGGCTGAACTGGAATCCCTACACCACCCAGATCGAACCGCATGACTATATTTCCGAACTATTTGATGCGGTAAGCCGTTTCAACACCGTGCTGCTGGATTTTGACCGTGATATCTGGGGCTATATCTCTCTCGGCTATTTCAAGCAGAAAACCGTTGCCGGTGAAGTGGGATCATCCACCATGCCGCACAAGGTCAATCCGATCGATTTTGAAAACTCCGAAGGGAATCTCGGTCTCGCCAACGCTGTTTTTAACCACCTGAGCAGCAAACTGCCCATCTCCCGCTGGCAGCGTGACCTGACCGACTCCACCGTCCTGCGCAATCTGGGGGTGGGTATCGCCTACTCCACCATCGCCTGGCAATCCACACTGAAAGGAATAACGAAACTTGAGATCAACCCGGCCCAACTGGAGACCGATCTGGATAAAACCTGGGAGGTGCTGGCCGAACCCATCCAGACCGTCATGCGCCGCTACGGCATCGATCAGCCCTATGAAAAACTGAAGGAGCTGACCCGGGGCAAGGGTATTGATCAGCAGTCACTGCATGATTTTATTGAGAAGCTGGAGATCCCCGATACAGAGAAAAAACGGCTGCAGGCGCTGACCCCGGCCAGCTACATCGGTAATGCAGCCGAACAGGCCCGTAATCTGTGAGCAGGCTGTGCCTCGTCCTCGCCTCCAGTTCGCCCTATCGCCGGCAACTGCTGGAAAAACTGGGACTGCCATTCGAAACTATTT
>JALVNE010000266.1 GCA_027026755.1 Sedimenticola sp.
GTGTTTTCCCGGGAGAAGCTGGACATTGGCACCCGTTTCTTCCTCCAGCATCTGCCCAGGAGACAGGGTGAGGAAAGGGTCCTGGATCTTGGCTGCGGCAACGGCGTGCTGGCCCTGATGACCCTGCACCACAACCCTGAAGCCCGGGTGTACTGCGTGGATGAATCCCACATGGCCGTGGCTTCCGCCCGGGCCACGCTGGAAGCGGCCTTCGGGCCGGAGCATGGGGCGGAATTTTACGCGGCATGGAACCTGGCCCCCTTTTCCTCCGGCAGCATGGACCGGGTGCTGTGCAACCCGCCATTCCACCAGCAACAGGTGGTGGGGGATCATATCGCCAGAAACATGTTCCGGGACGCCAGACGGGTATTGCGGGAAGGCGGCGAGCTATGGGTGGTGGGCAACCGCCACCTGGGGTATCACAAAACCCTGAAGCGGCTGTTCGGCAATGCGGAACTGATTGCCTCCAATCCCAAATTCGTGGTGCTGCGTGCTGTCCGCCTGTCGGGTGCCAAAGAATCGCGCTAGGCTGATAAGCCTCTACCAGGGCATGAAGGAGTTCATGACCCGCATGGGCTTGTTCATCTGGCGCATGTCATGGCCCATGAGACCGGTGTTGATGGTCATCACCCGCATGTCGTTCTTCATGTTGCCGATATCATCGGTGACGGTCTGTATGGAAGCATCCATGCTGTCGATCTTCTCGGCCATGAGGCCGGTATCACCGCGCATCTGGGCAATGTCCCCGGTGAGCATGTCCATGCTGTCATTGACCTTGTTGAACGACAGGGCAATCTCTCCCATGGTGCCATTCATCTGGGCAATGTTCTGATCCATGTTCTGGATATTCTTTACCAGCAGATTGATCTGGGTGGTCATGGTGGAGATATTGTCCGACAGCTCGGAAATGTTGCGGGACATGTGCGCCATGTTGGTTTCCATGGCCGGGTCGAAGGCCTGGGACATGGCATGCATGTCCTTGGTGACATGATAGATGAGGTAGAAACCCGACAGCCCCAGCAAGCCCAGGATGATCATGGCCGGATAGATCATGCGTTCCCAGCGGCGCACGCTCTGGTCGAAGGAGCGGAAGAAACGGGTGAGGGAAATCTCCAGCTTGACCATCGCCTTCTGTTCCGGCGAAAGGTTCTTGTAGTCTGGCGCAAA
>JALVNE010000267.1 GCA_027026755.1 Sedimenticola sp.
TGGGGGCCTCCTGCCATGATGCCCGGGAACTGGCCCTGGCCCGGGACAAGGGCGTGGACTTCGCCCTGCTGTCGCCGGTGCTGCCCACCGCCAGTCATCCCGATGCCGAGGTGCTGGGCTGGGAGGGATTTTCGGAACTGGTGGATGGCCTGCCCCTGCCGGTCTATGCCCTGGGCGGCATGCAGCCATCCCTGCTGGCGCGCAGCTGGCAGGCCGGCGCCCAGGGGATTGCGGGTATTCGGGGGCTATGGCCCGGTGCAATCACATAGTTTTGGGGCGCTGCCAGTATCTTTGGCCCGGGATAGCGCCAGCCTGTGGAAACGCACCTGACTCATTGATTTCAGTAGGTCGGACTTCAGTCCGACAACGGTGCCCACGACAGGGTACGGTGTCGGACTGAAGTCCGACCTACATCCGTGTGCATTCATGGAAGCTAATGGGAACACAAGGGGGCGGAGTCAAATTCCACCCAACTGTTTACAAGGAACGGGATCCAACTGTTCCATGGCATCGGATTTTCTCAAGATCCTCCCCATTTGACTCCGACCCCGACTACTTCTTCGTCGTCTGTAAGCCACTCCCCAAGATCGATGAGCTGGCAGCGCTTGCTGCAGAAAGGTCGCCAGGGCGAACGTTCGTCCCAGGGCACGGGCGCGGAACAGCTGGGGCATTTGACCACAGGTGGCATATTCTTCTCGTTCTCGTCCTTCATCTCAGATATGACAGGTCTTGAGTTTGAAAGCCACTTCCTCACTGGTCCGCATGGGTTGCTCCCACTGTATGCTTTCCATGAATCTGATGGAGAACTGGTGCCTGTTGCCGCTGATTTCGGCGTACAGAAAGCTTTCCGCGGGCAGCAACACCTGGATCAGATCCACGCGGCGGTTCTTGTCCAGGCTTTGCTGAAAGAAGCCCCCGCTGGCGGACCGGGGGCGAAACACATTGCTGCTGCGCAACGTGCCCAAAAGCAGATCCGTGGTTTCCTGCACCACGCTGATTTCATGGCGCCAGTCATCCATCTGCATGACCCGCTCCGTGTGGGGCAGGCTGAGCCAGTAATGCAGTTGCGGCAGGTCGAATTCGAAACTGCCGCCGGGAATGGGCGCGCGCTGGGCGATACTGTTGAGAAACTCGTTCTTGCGCAGGCTGTTTCCCAGCTGGCTGGTACTGTCGAGGAGCCGCTCGCTCATACGGTTGATGTCTTCCAGCACCTGATGCAGGCGAATCTGGTCCACGCCGGGATTGCCGGCAATGCGTTCCAGGGCGCGTTTTCGTTCTTCCAGCTGCTTGATGAACTCCTGCTTGATGTCCGCCCGGCCAAGAATGGCGACGATATCCAGCAGAGCCTGGATGGCCGCGCGGCTCTGCCAGGGATTGGAGGCGGGCAGGTGATACTCGAACTGCTCGAACAGATGGGAAATGCGCAGCAAGGTGCGGGTCCGTTCGTTCAAGGGGTGTTCAAACAGCAGGGAATTTTGCAATTCAGGCATCCGGCCAGTGGCGAAGAAGTGGCTATTGTCTATCAGATGCCACAAGGGTTCAAACGGGAATACCCTGTGTGACAGCGTCTAGCCTTTTTCGGTTCCCCGCTGAGCCAGGGAAAGATAGTATTCGTGCAATGCCTCGACCCGGGCATCCAGGGCGGGCAGATCGAAGCTGTTGTCGATGACTTCGTCCGCCGCATGCAGCCTTTCCTGTCGGCTGGCCTGGGCGAGGAGGATTTTTTCCGCCTCGTCTGGGCTGATATCGTCCCGCTGGCATACCCGCTGGACCTGGAGTGCCTCCGGGACATCCACCAGCAGGACTCGGTCCACCATGTCCTGCAGACGCTTTTCCACCAGCAGGGGAATGACCACAAGGGCATAGGGCGCATTGCCCGTTTCCGCCAGCCGCCTTTCCACTTCCTGGCGTATGGCGGGGTGCAGGATGCCTTCGAGAATGGCTCTTGCTTCGGGGTGGGAGAAAATATGGCGCCGCAGGGCGGGACGGTCCAGGCTGCCATCGGGGGCAATGAATTCCCTGCCCAGCCGGGCTGCGATCTGTTCCAGGGCGGGCCTGCCGGGTTCCACCAGTTCCCGGCTGATGATATCCGTGTCGATGACGGGAACGCCGAGACGGGAAAAACAGTTGCTGACGGCAGTCTTGCCACTGGCGATGCCGCCGGTGAGGCCGATTTTCAGCATCTACTGTAAACCGGCAAGCTGCAGATAGCTGCGGTTGATTTCATTTCCCCAGAGCATGGCGATCCAGCCTGCGGCCGCCAGATAGGGGCCGAAGGGAATGGGGATGGTCTTGTCCCGTCCCAGGAGCAGCACCATGCCCAGGCCGCTGACCGCGCCCACCAGGGCGGAAAGCAGCAGGATCTGCGGCAGGAACTGCCAGCCCAGCCAGGCGCCAAACAGGGCGAACAGCTTGAAATCCCCGTAGCCCATGCCTTCCTTGCCGGTGACCAGCAGAAACACATGAAACAGCAGCCACAGGGACAGGTAGCCGGCCACGGCGCCGTAGATGGCCGACTGGATGTCCGTGAACATGCCCTGCAGGTTCAGCAGCAGGCCCAGCCAGATCAGGGGCAGTATCAGCACGTCGGGCAGTATCTGCAGGCGGATGTCGATGACGCTCATGGCCAGCAGGGCCCAGGTGAGGATCAGGGCGGCCAGGGCCTGCCAGCCAAAGCCGAAATGCCAGACCACGATCAGGGCGAACAGGCCGCTGAGGAACTCCACCACGGGATACTGGAGCGAAAGTTTGCTGCCGCAGGCGGCGCATTTCCCCTTCTGCAGCAGCCAGCTGACAACAGGTATGTTTTCCCAGGCGCGAATCCGGTGTCCGCAAGACATGCAGCTGGACGGTGGAAACATCAGATAGGCCAGGCCAAACCACTTGTTGGGGCGGTATTCCACCTCCCTGCCCGCCAGTTCCTCACAGGCGTCCTTCAGCTCCTGTTCCATGCGCGCGGGGAGCCTGAAGATGATCACGTTCAGAAAACTGCCCACCAGCAGCCCCAGGATGAAGGTCAGGGGATAGAGGACTGCCGGCCAGGCAAGGACCTCCGTCATCAGATGGCGGCGCCCAGTTTGAAGATCGGCAGGTACATGGCGATGACCAGGCCACCGACCAGGGTGCCCAGGATGACCATGATCATGGGCTCCATGAGGCTGCTCAGGGCATCCACGGCGTTGTCCACTTCCTCTTCATAGAAGTCGGCCACTTTGCCCAGCATCTCATCCAGGGAGCCGGATTCCTCGCCGATGGCCACCATCTGCTTGACCATGTGGGGAAAGAGTGGCTGCTGCTCCATGGTCAGGCGCAGGGACTGACCGGTAGCGATGCCCTCCCGCATTTCCCGAACCGCGTTGCCATACACCACGCTGCCGGTGGCGCCAGCCACGGAATCCAGGGCTTCCACCATGGGCACGCCGGCGGCAAACATGGTGGAGGTCGTCCGGGCGAAGCGCGCCAGGGCGGATTTGTGCATGATGGAGCCGAAGACCGGCGATTTCAGCATCATCCGGTCTATGATTTCCCGGAATTTGGGAGAGCGCTTCCAGATATTGCTCATAATGATGATTGCCGCGGCAAGGCCCAGGATGAGGAACACCCAGTTGTCACGGACATAGCGTGACATGTCCACGATCAGCTGGGTGAATGCCGGCAGGTCGGAACCGAAACTCTGGAACAGCTCCTCGAACACGGGAACCACGAAGATGAGGATGATGGCGGTCACCAGGACGCCCACGCTCAGGACTGCCGCCGGATATACCAGGGCCTTCTTGATTTTTTTCTTGATGGATTCGGTTTTTTCCTTGTAGGTGGCGATCCGGTCCAGCAGGGTTTCGAGCACACCGGCATGCTCCCCGGCTTCCACGAGGTTGCAGAACAGGTCATCGAAATACAAGGGATGCTTGCGCAAGGCGTTGGTAAGAGAGGTGCCGCCCTCGATATCCGCCTTGATATCGAGAATCAGTTCCTGCATGGACGGGTTGTTGTGCCCCTTGCCCACGATGTCCAGGGCCTGTACCAGGGGCACGCCGGCTTTCATCATGGTGGCCAGCTGGCGGGAGAATACCGCGATGTCCCCGGTGGTGATCTTCGGCTTGCCGATACTGAAACTGAGCAGTTTCTGAACCTTGATCGGGGTGACCCCCTGGCGGCGAAGATCGGCGCGCACGATGGCATCGTTGGCGGCCCTCATCTTCCCCTTGATCTTTTTCCCCCTTCGATCCGTGCCGGTCCAGGCGTATTCGTAGGTTTTTTCCGCCTTCGGCTTGGCCGCTTTTCTTGCTGCTGCTGTTTTTGTCGCCATATGAATTAGTCCTTGGTGATTCGATTGACTTCTTCCAGACTGGTGAGACCGTTTTTCACCTTCAGCAGTCCGGCTGTGCGCAGATCATAATAATAGCCCTCTTTCAAGGCCTGTTCCTTGAGCTGCATAGCATTTCCCTCCTCCAGAATGATCTGTGCTATGCCATCGGAAACCGGCAGAATCTCGAAAATCCCCACGCGCCCCTTGTAGCCGTTGGTGCATTTGTCACAACCCACGGCCTTGTAGATGGTGAGGCCTTGCTCCACTTCCTCCTCGGTAAAGCCTTCTTCCAGCAATGCCGTGCGTGGCAGATCCTCGGGCTCCTTGCAGTGCTCGCAGAGACGCCGGCCCAGGCGCTGGGCCATGATGAGGTTTACCGAGGAAGCAATGTTGTAGGGAGGGATGCCCATATTGGCCAGGCGGGTCAGGGTCTGGGGCGCATCGTTGGTATGCAGGGTGGACAGCACCAAGTGGCCGGTCTGGGCGGCCTTTACGGCGATTTCACCGGTTTCCAGGTCCCGTATCTCACCCACCATGATGATATCCGGGTCCTGGCGCAGGAAGGCCCGCAGCGCGTCGGCGAAATGCAGTCCGCTTGCGGGGTTGATGTTCACCTGGTTGATGCCTTCGACCTGGATTTCCACCGGGTCTTCCGCCGTGGAGATGTTGACTTCAGGGTCGTTGAGAATATTGAGCGCGGTGTACAGGGAAACCGTCTTACCGCTGCCGGTGGGGCCGGTTACCAGGATCATGCCATAAGGCTTCTTGATGGCCCGCAGAAACAGTTCTTTCTGGTCTTCCTCGAAACCCAGGGCATCCACGCCGATGGTTGCGGCAGAGGAGTCCAATATACGCAGAACGACTTTTTCACCATACAGGGTGGGGCAGGTATTGACCCGGAAATCGATGGCATGGTGCTTGGACACCTTGAGCTTGATCCGGCCGTCCTGCGGAACCCGGCGCTCGGCGATATTCAGGCGCGCCATGACCTTGAGACGCGAGGACAGCCGCTGGGCAATGTTTACCGGAGGGCTGGCCTTTTCGTACAGCAGACCGTCCTGGCGGTACCGGATGCGGTAGCGTTTTTCGTAGGGTTCGAAATGGATGTCCGAAACACCGGCGTTGATGGCATCCAGCAGGATCTTGTTCACGAAGCGGACGACCGGGGCTTCGTCGACGTCAGTCTGGGTGTCGTCGTCTGCTTCACCCTCGCCGCCATCCAGGCCGAAGTCGATGTTCTCCAGGTTTTCCTCCAGCATGGCGCCTATGGCGGCATCCTGGGAACGGGAGGCCTCTTCCAGCGCCCGGGCCAGCTTTTCCTCTTCCACCAGGATGATTTCTATGGCAAGGCCGGTGCTGAACTGGATCTCCTTGATGGCCTCCTGGTTGGTTGGGTCCGAGGCGGCCAGGAACAGCCGGTTTCCCCGTTTTACCAGGGGAAGTACATGGTGCTTGGTGAAAAGTTCCGTCTCGACTTCATTCAAGGCCAGGCTGTCCTTGTTTATCGCATCCAGATCGAACAGTGGCAGGCCGAATTCCTGGTGGGCCAGCAGAGCGATCTTCTGTGAAGAAACCAGTCCGTTGTCCACCACGTAGGAAATAAGAGGCACACCTGCTTCGCTGGCGCTCTTCACCGCGTCGAGGGCTTCCTGCATGTTCATCAAGCCCGCATTGATGAGATAACGGGAAAATCCTTTGAGGTTCTGGTTTGAGTTTTCAGCCATAAATGCGTGATATCATGCTGTCGAACGGAAGAAAATCTTAGTGTACGCTATCCTTGGTGTGCAAGATATCTGCATTTTGTGCTGAAACCGCCTGAATGTCCAATGGATATGGCCTGCGAGCTTCAGGCCGGCCCGTAGCCTCTTGTGAGGAGGCGGACATGCTATTATCTGCCTTCATCTCTGACGAGTGGGTTTCCGGGAACCATGCTATCCGATATCACAGTTGTACTGCCGGCAAAGAATGAGTCAGCGTCACTTCCTGTGTTGCTGCCCAGGATAAAGGCGGTTCTTCCCGAAGCGGAAATACTGGTCGTGGACGACGGTTCCGATGATGGCACGGGGGAACTGGCCCGTTCCCTGGGAGCGCGCGTCATACGCAATCCCTACAGCATGGGCAACGGCGCCGCAATCAAGGCCGGAGCAAGGGCAGCAAAGGGAAAGCGGCTGGTTTTCATGGACGCGGACGGGCAACATGATCCCCAGGACATTCCCCGCCTGCTGGAAAAGTTCGAACAAGGCTACAAAATGGTGGTGGGGGCAAGAGAAACGGGAACGCATGCCTCCTGGTGGCGCCGTTGGGCCAATCATTTCTACAATCGCCTGGCGACGATAATGACCGGCTACCACATCGAGGATCTTACGTCGGGATTTCGTGTGGTGGATGCCGAGAGCTTCAAGAAGTTCCTTTATCTTCTTCCCAATGGCTTCTCCTATCCGACGACCAGCACCATGGCATTCTTCAGGGCGGGATTTCCAGTGAGCTATGTCCCCATCTCTGCAGGAAACCGCCATGATTCCACCAGCAGCCACATACGCCTGTTTCGGGACGGCATCCGGTTTTTCATCATCATTCTGAAAATCGGCACACTGTTCTCACCCATGAGATTGTTCCTGCCTGTAAGTCTTGTGCTCATGCTCCTCGGGCTTGGGTACTATGGGTATACCTATCTCATCCTGCATCGTTTCACCAATATGAGCGCCCTGCTGCTCATGTCGTCCCTGTTGACCTTTTTGATAGGGATACTTTCAGAACAGGTGTCGGCCCTGCATTACCGGGGCACGGAGGAACCCTGAGCAGGTGGCGGGGGAAAGCATGGAATCTGGTTCCAGTTCACCCGGGGAAGCCACACGGGCAGCCGTCTGGTTGCGCCGTCTGCGTGTACTCAAGGGGACGCCACTTCATCCGCAGTGGCTTTCAGACCGGTTTCATGCCCTGTCGAGAAAGGCGCTGAAAGGAAGGGATGCCGGTTGGGTTCTGGATGTCGGCAGCGGCGACAGTGATCTTTCCTCCCTGCTGGGGCCGGGCGCCCGGATCATCCGGCTGGATTATCCTGACACCAATGCCCGCTACCAGATCCGGCCGGACGTGTATGGTGATGCCCGGGCTTTGCCGGTTGCGGATGGCAGTATGAACAATGTGGTACTGCTGGAAGTGATCGAGCATATTTTCGAGTATGCGCGGGTCATCAGGGAATGCCGCCGGGTCTTGGTTCCGGGAGGGCGGCTCTATCTTTCCGTTCCCTTCATCTATCCGGTGCATGATGCGCCCAATGACTACCACCGCTTCACGGTGCATGGGCTGAAGGCCGAACTGAGCCAGGCGGGATTCGAGATCGAATACCTCAACGGCCATGGCAATTCCGTGATCGTGGCCCTGCAGATGATGAACCTGTCCCTGCTGGAGCTGGTGGCCAGAGCGCTGGGGCGGCAGTATCTGCTGGGCCTGGTGTTGGCCATTCCCGCATATGCCGCCTGTCTGGTGAACAATATCCTTGCCATGCCCTTTCTGGCCCTGCGTTTCAATGACGCTGCGGTTTTCGGCCATTTTGTCATCGCCCGGCGCGGAAGCTGATCGTTTCCGCCCATGCGCGTTCTGCTCGTGACCACTTCCTATCCACTGGACCCCATGTCGTCCAGCGGTATTTTCGTGGCCCGCCTGGCCCGCAGCCTGATGCGAAAACATGATGTCCGGGTGATCGTGCCTGCTGACTGGCGGAAGCGAAGTCCACAAGACACGCTTTCCCCCGGTGGGGAACCCGTTGTCCTGCCCTACCGCTACGCACTGCGCAGCTGGCAGCGGTTGGCGCACGCGCCTGGCGGCATTCCCGTGGCCCTGAAAAAAACGCCCTGGCTGTACCTGCTGGTGCCCGGGTTTCTGGCCGGCATGTTTCTCAGTTGCCTGAGACATGGAAGGAAAATGGATGTGATCCACGCCAACTGGGCGATATGTGGCCTGGTGGCGGGGTTTGCCGGCAGGCTGCTGGGGGTGCCGGTGGTGGTGAGCCTGCGCGGAGAGGATATGACCCGGGGCGCGCAGAAGGGGATCGATCGCTGGATTCTGAAGGCCTGCCTGTCCCGTTGTGAGCGGGTGATCGGCGTGAGCGACGCCATCGTCGAAAAACTGCAGGAAATGTTTCCGGAGCAGGCCGGGAAGTTGCGTCTGGTAGAGAATGGTGTGGATGGGGCGCTGCTCCAGCTGGAAAGAAAGGAGGCGAATGAAGAAGGATTGCGCCTGCTCGCCGTGGGAAGCCTCATTCCCCGAAAAGGGTTGGAGGTGACTCTTGCGGCGCTGGCCGCGGTACCGGGAGTCAGCTTGAGCATCGTGGGCGAAGGCCCGGAACAAGCCGCTTTGCAGCAGTTGGCGGAGGATCTGGGTATCGCAACCCGGGTCCGGTTCCTCGGCGCCCTGCAGCCGGAGGCGGTGCGTGAGCAGCTCGCCAGGCATGATGTCCTGGTGTTGTCCAGCTACAGCGAGGGCAGGCCCAATGTGGTTCTGGAGGCCATGGCAGCAGCCATGCCCGTGCTTGCCAGCGACATTCCTGGCGTGGACGAGCTGGTGCAGCATGCTGCCACCGGTCTGCTTTTTCCAGCAGGTGATGCCAGCAGTCTGGCAGGTCACATCGAACGTCTGGCCAGGGACAGGGAACTGGCGCAGGCCATGGGCAGGAACGGCAGGCAGCGCATCCTGGACATGGGCCTGACCTGGGAGCAGACCGCCGATGCCTGCACCCGCATCTATCAGGAGATCGGAGGTGACCGCTGATGTGCGGCCTGGTGGGACACGTGCATGCAACAGCGCCGGCTGCCGATGTGGAGGCCGTGGCGGCGGGCAGCCGGCTGCTGGCGCATCGTGGACCGGACGGCAGTGGACAGGTCGATCTGCCTCATTGCAGCCTGGCACACAGGCGTCTGAGCATCATCGACCTGGAAGGCAGTCCGCAGCCCTGGTCCTCGGACTGTGGGCGCTACTGCATGGTTTTCAATGGTGAAATCTATAACTACCAGGAGCTGAGGAAGGAGCTGCAGGCCAGAAACCATGTTTTTCGCAGCAGCGGGGACACGGAAGTGCTGCTGAAGCTGTTCGTGGAATACGGCGAGGCCTGCTTGGAGAAACTCAATGGCATGTTTGCCTTTGCCGTGTGGGACAGGCAGGAGAAGTCCCTGTTTCTGGCCCGCGATCGTCTGGGTGAAAAACCCCTGTATTATGCGCAGGGGAAAGAACAGCTGGCGTTTGCTTCCGAACTTCCCGCCCTTGGGCGTTTCGACTTCATTGAACGCCGCCTGGATCCAAGGGCGGTGAGTGATTATTTTGCCCATCAGTTCATCGGACAGGACAGAAGCATCTGGTCTGGCATAAGAAAGCTGCCACCGGCTCACAAGCTCTGGTGGAGGAACGGCCGGACCGAGATCAGCCGATACTGGCAGCTTCCCCTGCGCGAAGACCGCAGCGGGGACCAGGCCGGCTGGTGCGAGGAGTTGCGCTTTCTTCTCCAGGACTCGGTACGCATGCGTTTGCGGGCGGATGTGCCCCTGGGGGTGTTTCTCAGTGGTGGACTGGACTCCTCCCTGGTTGCCTGGGTGGTGAAGTCTCTTGGGCAGGATGTGCGGGCGTTCACCATGGGATTCAGTGACAGCAGCTATGATGAGAGTGCCGAGGCCCGGGAGACTGCCCGGTCACTGGGCATAGAACAAAAGCTGGAACTTGCCGACAGGGATGAACCGGCGCGGCTGGAGCGGATTCTGGATGCCTTCGGCGAGCCCTATGCCGATCCATCGGCGGTGCCGACCTGGAATTTGTGCCGCTTTGCCAGGAAAGATGTTACCGTGGCTCTGTCCGGTGACGGGGTGGATGAGCTGTTCGGCGGCTACAGAAGATACTATGCCCGGCAGCTGCTGCAACGCCTGCCCCTGCCGCCGCAGTGGTTGCAGGGCGGCCTGCTGGAGAGACTGGTCCAGGCCCTGCCCGAAACCGCTTCCTATTATGGAAACAACCCGGTCAAGAAACTGAAGCTGCTGTATGGAATGATCGCCAGGATGGCGCAGTCCCCCGGCGATCCCCTGGCCCAGACCTTCAGCCTGAAGGAGCGGCGGCGGCTGTTGCGCGGCGGCCTGGCGGAATCGGAGACATTTGATTTCGTCGAGGATCTTCATTTGCAGGAACTGGATCCCGTGAGCCGCATGATGGTGGCGGATCAACAGACCTATCTTGCGGAAGACATTCTCGTGAAAGTGGACAGAATGAGCATGCAGCACGGCCTGGAAGTCAGGAACCCGTTTCTGGATCACCGCCTGGTGGAGTTTGCCGCCGGCTTGCCCCTGGAGCAGAAGATCCGGGGCAACAGGCAGAAATATATCGTCCGGAGCTGTTATGGCCGGCAGCTTCCCGCGTCCGTATTGCAGCGGGGCAAGCATGGATTTTCCGTCCCTCTGGGACACTGGTTCCGGGAGCGTCTGCGCGAACCCTTCCAGGCACTGGTGCTGGAAGGCGGAACCGCCTCGGACATTCTGAACATGGATGAAGTGGCGACGCTCTGGCGGCAACATCAGGGGGGGCGCGCGGATCATGGCTTCAAGCTGTGGAGTATCTATGTTTTCTGTCATTGGTATCACAGGCATCTCAGCCCATGAACAATCCCGAGTACCAGAACGACCTCTCTTTGAAATCCCCCATCCTCCTCGACTATGAGTACAAGCGTCACAAGGTGGACAAGATGCTGGCCATCCTGCGGGAGTCCGGCGGCATAGGCGATGACAGAAAACGGCTGGCTCTGGATGTTGGCTGCTCGGGTGGTTTTTTCACCTCGGCCATCGCGCCTTATTTCGAGGACGTGTTGGGTCTGGATATCGACCTGCATGCCCTGAAAATCGCCAACCAGCAGCGCCAGCGGGACAATCTGCATTACGTGGATGGGGATTCCATGCGTCTTCCCCTGAAGGATGGTTCCGTGGATCTCGTCATATGCAACCATGTCTATGAGCATGTGCCCGATCCTGTCCGCCTGTTCCAGGAGATAAGACGGGTGCTTGCGGACGAGGGTGTCTGTTACCTGGGCGCGGCGTCGCGCTGGATCCCAATGGAGCCCCATTATCACCTGCCTTTTCTTTCCTGGCTGCCCAAGTTTCTTGCCCACCGTTACATGAAACTGTTTGGAAAAGGCGACTATTATTATGAGAATCTGCGTACCTATGGCGGCATACGCAAACTG
>JALVNE010000268.1 GCA_027026755.1 Sedimenticola sp.
GACAGCCTGCCTGGCGAGAAGGACCCCCAGCTGCTCCAGTCCCGGCTCATGACATTGCAGGGGAAATACAGCCACTCCCCCAGCCTGCTCTATTACCTGGACCTTGCCGGGCAGGGCAGGCAATGGCGGCTGAAAACCGAAACGCTGTACTGGCAGATGCTGAACCGGCGGGATCTGGACGATGACGCCCGGCAGGCCCTGCTGAAGGCGTACGCGGGAATTGCTCTCAGTGAGCAGGCCCTGTCCCGCCTGGAAGCCCTGCTCAGCGGAACACTGACCATCCAGGGCCTGGACCTGAACCAGGACCTGCGCTGGAAACTGCTCTTCGGCCTGGCCAGGGAACGCGGCACGACCGTCCGGTCTCTCATCGAACAGGAAAGAAGGAAAGACCCTTCCGACCGGGGCGCCAAGCAGGCCCTGGCCTGCAACGCGGCCATGCCCGGCCGGGCGCACAAGCAGGAACTGTTCCGCCAGCTCATCGCTGCAGACAGCCCAGCCAGTTTCGCCGAACAGCGCCAGCTCATGTGGAACCTCTTTCCCCTGGGCCAGGTCAGGCTGCGCCAGGCCATTGCCGACGATTTCTACCAGGCCCTGCCGCGCCTGTCACGACAAAGACACGACACCTTCCTGCACAGTTTCGCCTCCAACCTGGCGCCCCTGTACTGTGAGAAGCCCGCCAGCGACCGCCTGCAGATCTGGCTGAAGGCGCAGGCCGGCAGGCTGAGCCCCCTGGTGGAGAGAGAACTGCAGATCGCCCTGCAGGACGATCTGCGCTGCCAGAAGATCGTCGCAACCATGACTACTCCACCTCCAGCTCCCGCACGCGCATCTCCTCGCCCCCGGTGACCTGCAGTTGACAGCCGCCGCAACGGGGACAGACATCATAGCGCTGCTGGATCTCCACCCGGCATGCGCAATCCAGGCACCAGGCCTGGCCCGGGGTCTGGATGATCTTCAGCTCGGCATTTTCCGCCAGGGAATGGCGGGTGACGGCTTTGAAACAGAAGCGCATGGCTTCCACTTCCACCCCCGCGAAGGCGCCAATTTCCAGCCAGACGGTCTTTACCCGGGAGAAACCCTGGGCCTGGGCATGCTTTTCCAGAATGCCGAGGATGCTTTCGCACAGGGCCATCTCATGCATGGAGATTCAACTCGTAGCTCAC
>JALVNE010000269.1 GCA_027026755.1 Sedimenticola sp.
ATTACTCGATGATCTTGGAAACAACACCGGCGCCGACGGTGCGGCCACCTTCACGGATGGCGAAGCGCAGGCCTTCTTCCATGGCAATGGGCGCGATCAGCTTCACCGTCATCTTCACGTTGTCGCCAGGCATTACCATTTCAACGCCTTCCGGCAGTTCACAGGCGCCGGTCACGTCCGTGGTGCGGAAGTAGAACTGCGGACGGTAGTTGTTGAAGAACGGCGTGTGACGGCCGCCTTCGTCCTTGCTCAGAATGTACACTTCGCACTCGAAATGGGTGTGCGGGGTGATGGTGCCGGGATGTGCCAGGACCTGACCACGCTCCACTTCATCACGCTTGGTCCCCCGCAGCAGCACGCCCACGTTGTCGCCCGCGCGGCCTTCGTCCAGCAGCTTGCGGAACATCTCCACGCCGGTCACCGTGGTCTTCTGGGTCTCGCGGATGCCCACGATTTCCACTTCCTCGCCCACCTTGACGATGCCACGCTCCACACGGCCGGTCACCACGGTGCCACGGCCGGAAATGGAGAACACGTCCTCGATGGGCATCAGGAAGGAACCGTCAACCGCGCGCTCAGGCTCGGGAATGTAGGTGTCCAGGGCCTCCACCAGCTTGGTGATGGAAGGCACGCCGATATCGGACTGGTCGCCTTCCAGCGCCTTCAGGGCGGAACCCGTGATGATGGGGGTGTCGTCGCCGGGGAATTCGTATTCGTCCAGCAGCTCGCGCACTTCCATTTCCACCAGCTCCAGCAGCTCCTCGTCATCCACCATGTCCGCCTTGTTCAGGTACACCACGATGTAGGGCACGCCCACCTGGCGGGACAGCAGAATGTGCTCCCGGGTCTGGGGCATGGGACCGTCGGCAGCAGACACCACCAGGATGGCGCCGTCCATCTGCGCCGCGCCGGTGATCATGTTCTTGACGTAGTCCGCGTGGCCCGGGCAGTCCACGTGGGCATAGTGACGCGTCTCCGACTCGTATTCCACGTGCGCCGTGGCAATGGTGATGCCGCGCTCGCGCTCTTCCGGCGCATTGTCGATCTGGTCGTAAGCCTTGGTCTCACCACCAAACTTCGCCGCCTGCACGGTCGTGATGGCCGCGGTCAGCGTGGTTTTACCGTGGTCTACGTGACCAATGGTGCCCACGTTTACATGGG
>JALVNE010000270.1 GCA_027026755.1 Sedimenticola sp.
TGTTGCACCTTGACAAATTATCCTGACAATAGGCCGACGTAACAGAGCAAGGCATCAGAGCCATCTCGGAATTGTTCAAGGAACTCGATCACCAACTGGCGCAATTGGTCTAGCTTGTGGGCCAGGCGGTGCAGATGGAGTACGTCTTGTTTAAGCCAGCGCCATAGCTTTTCGATCGGGTTCAGCCAGGTGGCATAGGTGGGCAAGAAGAGAGGGGTTAAGCGATGGGCCTGCAAGGCTTGCAAGACCTCCGGCAGCATATGAACAGGCCAGTTGTCTTGTACAACGTAGATCTTCTTCGCGTCGGGGTAGGCCGCTCGCACCTGAGCATAGAAGGCCGCCAGGGCCTCCTTGCCGATCTTGCTGCGTTGCATGTAGGTCACACGACCGGTCAGGCCATTCAACGCAGCCACCAGGCGTGTTTTGGTGTTGTAGCCGGCCACCTGGACCGCCAACGGTTGGGTCTTCCCTTGCGGATGGTACGCGGGCGCCTTGCTGGGCTGGCGATAGTAGGTCAGTTCATCCAGAAACAAGATGACGACCTCATCCGGTTGGCTCGCTGCCTCCATAAACGCCCGCAGGATGGCTTGCCACTTGGCGCGAAACTCCGGGTCTGGGCTGCGGATGAAATGGAGCGCCTGCTTGCGGCTGAACCCTAGACGCTTGAGGACTTTGTAGATCCCTCCCTCGCTGCATCCATTGAGCCAGGCTAAGGCACGTCCCACGTCTCGCAGCCGCCAGCGAGCCCGTCTGATCCCATATGCTTGGGGACTCCGGCGCAGCACCATCTCCACCTCAGCACGCGCTTCCTCTTTCGTCCGAGGGGGAAAAAACGGGCTTGCGCCCCCGCCCGGGTTTGACTTTCAAGCCGGCCAACCCGGCACTCAAGTACCGTTGTACCCATTCGCTCACCGTCGTCCGATGGGCTCGAACGCGGAAGTCCTTTGCTACCTGGTACACAGGTCGCCCCTCCGCAATCAGAAGAATGGCCCAGGCACGCCGACGAAGATATGGCTTGGGTGGATTCTTTGTCCAGGCTACCAACTTGGCCCGTTCAGCGTCCCCCAGTTGGATGACGTACCGCTTTGGCATCTGACACCTCCGTGTGCCCCAGAGTGGCGCTAGTATACTATTGTCGGAACAATTTGTTAAGGTGCAA
>JALVNE010000271.1 GCA_027026755.1 Sedimenticola sp.
CTGTCCTGGCTGCTGGTATCCGGCAGCAGGCTTGCCGGGGATTACCAGCCTTCGGACGACGAGATCAAGGCCTATTATGACGAGCACCAGAGCAAGTACATGGTGCCCGAACGGGTGAAACTGGAATACCTGCTGCTGTCGCCGGAGGTTCTCGGCGCCGATCTGGAGGTGACGGAAGAAAAACTGCGTGACTATTATCAACAGCACCAGGACGAATTCCAGGCGCCGGAAGAACGCAAGCTGCGGCACATTCTCATCCAGGTCGCGGAGAATGCCGACCAGGCGGCGGTGGATGCGGCCAGGGCCAAGGCGGAGGATCTGGAAACGCGCCTCGCCCAGGGTGAGAAGTTCGAAGACCTGGCCAAGGAATTTTCCGATGACCCGGGCTCCAAGGAACAGGGCGGTGACCTGGGATGGATCAGTCCTGGTGTCATGGCCAAGGCTTTCGAGGAAGAAGCCTATCGCCTGAAAAAGGGGCAGATCAGCAAGCCGGTACGCACGCCTTTTGGTTTCCACATCATCCAGGTAACAGACATTCGCAATGCCGACCAGGACGGTTTCGAAGCCCGGCGTGGAGAAATCGAAGCGGCCTGGCGTCGCGCCCAGGCGGAGCAACTGCTGTTCGACAAGGCAGAGCAGCTGGCCGATCTGAGTTATGAGTCTCCTGACAGCCTGGTGCCTGCTGCCGAAGCGCTGGGGCTGAAGGTTCAGGAATCCGGCTGGCTGGACAGGCGCGGTGGCAAGGGTGTGCTGGCGTCTCCCAAGGTTGTGGCTGCGGCATTCAGTGACGATGTACTCAGCGAGGGCAACAACAGTGAACTGATCGAACTGGAAGGTGACCAGGTTCTGGTGCTGCGCGTCGTGGAACATGAAGCGGAGCATCCTCAGCCTTTCGAACAGGTCAAGGACAAGGTCGCGGCCGCCCTGAAACGCGAAAGGGGCAAGACCCTGGCCAGGGAGAAGGGCGAGGCTTTGCTGGCTTCATTGCAAGCCGGGGAAAAGACGCTCCAGCAGATTGCTGCTGATGAGGGCTGGGAACTCAAGTCCGGCATCAAGGTCAAGCGCCGCTCCACCCTGCTTCCCCAGGCGGTGAGGGACAAGGCTTTCGGCCTGCCGCGGCCGGTAGAAGGCAAACCGTCTTTCGGTGGCGCGGAACTGGGCAATGGTGATTATGCCCTGCTGGCGGTCACGGGCGTGACCGATGGCGATCCGTCGAAACTGGATGATGCTGCGCGCAAGGCGGCCAAGGCCGAAATGGCGCGCTCCAAGGGGGAACTGCAGTTCAACATCCTGGGCCGCTATCTGCGTGAAAGGGCCGACGTGGAAATCACCGCTTCCAAGCAGTAAGCTCAGCCACCCTCCCCGTGCGCGGGGGAGGGCGTCATCGAAAGCATTTCCACAAGAATTCCGGCCATAACCGCATTCGTAGCCCGGACTTCAGTCCGACAACAAGCGACAGGTTGTCGGGCTGAAGCCCGACCTACAGTTGTGACCCATGATCGCGCCACCCCAACCCTCTCGGGAAGGAATCGGAAAATCGCACTTTTCCGATTCCGAGTCGTGAAAGCCCAGGGAAGGGCTTTTACGACATCCTCCAAGGGGAGGGAGCTGTTGCACAACTCAAGTACAGAAGCGATCAACTGGTGATGTGATACCCGGAATCCACGTACAGCACGTCTCCGGTTATCCCCGAAGCCAGATCCGAACACAGGAAAGCCGTGGCGTTTCCCACTTCGTCGATGGTCACATTGCGCCGCAGCGGCGTCTTCTTCTCAGCTTCGGCCAACATGGAACGGAAGTTGTTGATGCCGGAAGCGGCCAGGGTGCGTATCGGGCCTGCCGATACGGCATTCACGCGGATACCGTCTGGTCCCATGGAGTCCGCCAGATAACGGGTGGTGGCCTCCAGAGCGGCTTTGGCAACACCCATGACATTGTAATTGGGCACGGTGCGCACGGCGCCGAGGTAGGTCATGGTGACCAGAGAGGCATTGCGGCCCAGCATCATGGGTTTTGCCGCCTTGGCCAGAGCGGCAAAACTGTAGGCGCTGATCTCATGGGTGGTGAGGAAACCTTCCCGGGTGACCGAATCCACGAAACTGCCTTCCAGCTGACCCCGGGGGGCAAAGCCGATGGAATGCACCAGACTGTCCAGACCGTCCCAGCGGCTTTTCAGTTCCTCGAACATGGCGCTGATGGAATCGTCATTGCCGACATCCAGAGGGAGACAGATATCGGAACCGAATTCCGTGGCAAACTTTTCCACACGCTCCCGCAGTTTGTCGTTCTGGTAGGTGAAGGCCAGTTCGGCCCCCTCGCGGTGCATGGCCTTCGCCACGCCATAGGCGATGGAACGGTTGCTGGCAATGCCGGTAACGAGAATCTTCTTGCTCTGGAGAAAACCCATTTTGTGTATTTGTTCCTTTTGTAATCCGTGTCGAATCTGATATTGTACACAAAGCGTGATGCTTTCTACTATTCGAGATAGTGCCCGATGATTTTGGTTTGCCGGTTTGCTTGAATCCCGAGTCACAGGAAAAACAGGGAAGCAATAAACGACATATTAACCCGGCACCAATATAGGTGATGCTCAGGGCTTCAAGCCTGCCTCGGAGCAAGGCATCGCTTGAAGCCAATGGTTGTTCCATTGGCAAAAGCGATAAAGCTTCCGCTCCTGCTATCGCCCCTCACCTACATCCCCGTAGGCGACGCCGGGCCGGGGCGGGCTTGAAGCCCCAACTCGTTGATAGTAAAGGCAGGCCGTGATGCACTGTCCGCCAGTCTGCGTTATCAGGTTTTGCTGTAGAATGACTGCAGCGGCAACCTGATGCCTTGCTGGCGAACAGTGCATCACGGCTGAGCGTCATCTATATTGGTGCCGGGTTAATAATAAGGAAAGGGCATTTCTTCAGGTTTTGGTCTTCTCTCAGGGTCGGATTGGTTGCAGATTATCACCATTATTGCCGTAGCTCTTGCCGTGACCGTTGGCTTGATTCTGGTCGTTGCTCCCCTTGCCCGGCGCATTGGCCTGGTCGATCTCCCGGGAGGGCGCAAGCATCATCAGGGCGCCGTACCCCTGGCCGGAGGTATTGCCATTTTCTGCGCCTTCATGCTGGTGGTCCTGACTTTGGATATTCCGCTTTCCCAATGGCGGCCTTTCTTTCTGGCCAGTGCCCTGGTTTTCATCATCGGGCTTCTCGATGATTTCAGAGAAACCCCTCCCTCGATGCGTTTCGTCGCCCAGGCGGCCGCGGCCCTGATAATCGTGCTATGGGGAGGAAGCCGGTTGGCGACCCTGGGGTTCCTCCTGGGTGATGGCAAGGAAATTATTCTGGGCTGGATGGCCGTTCCTTTCAGTATTTTTTGTGTCGTCGGCGTCATCAATGCGACCAATATGATGGATGGTCTGGACGGTCTGTCCGGGGGGATGTTGCTCACCTTTTTTTCTGCCTTGTTGCTGGTGAGCATGCAGGCTGGACTGAAGCCTGAAAGCCTGATTCTGGCCGTCCTCTGCGGCAGCCTTGCCGGATTTCTCCTGTTCAATTTTCGTTTCACCGAGGGCCGTTCCGCGTCGGTTTTCCTGGGAGATGCGGGCGCGCTCTTTCTCGGTTTGGCCGCCGCCTGGTTCCTGGTGCGCCTGACCCAGGAACCTGTCAGCCGGTTGCGTCCAATCACTGCGGTATGGTTGTTCGGGCTGCCCATCATGGATACCGTGGCCATCATGCTGCGGCGCATGCGGCGCGGTCGTTCTCCCTTTGCGCCGGACAGGGAACATTTCCATCACATCCTGTTGGCGGCGGGTTTCCAGGTGCGAACCACGGTGTTGATCATCCTGGGTGTGAACCTGCTGTTTACCATGATCGGCCTTGGGAGTGAATGGCTGGGTATCCCGGAAGCTTACATGTTCTATGCCTTCCTTTTGCTCTTTGCATTCTATTTCCACGGTATGAACCGGGCCTGGAAACTCATGAAGGCCCTGCGCAGGATGCATGATGCGAGCAGTCCCGGGCAGGAAGAGCGCGCCCATGTTTGACCTGCACTGTCATCTGCTGCCGGCCATCGATGACGGGGCCCGCGATGTCGAAATGGCGCTGGCCATGGCGCGCATGGCTGCGGATGATGGCATCACCCACCTGGCCTGTACGCCACACATCTATCCCGGGCTGTTCGAAAACGATGCTCAGGGCATCGTTCGGGGGGTGGAGGCGTTATCGCGCCTGTTGCGGGAACAAGAGATTCCCCTGCAACTGGGATATGGCGCGGACATACAGGTGGTTCCGGAACTGCTGCCCAGGCTGCGTTCGGGCCTGTTTCCCACCATCAACGGGTCCCGTTATTTTTTGTTCGAGCCGCCCCATCACGTGCCCCTGACGAACTTGTCCCGTTTCGTATCGGATGCGCTGAGCGCCGGGTTTGTTCCCATCATCACCCATCCTGAACGCCTGAGCTGGTTGGGGGAGCATTATGAGGTGTTTCTTCAGGCGGCTGAGGATGGCGCCTGGATACAATTGACTGCCGGCAGTCTGGTGGGCCGTTTTGGCGACAATCCCAGATACTGGGCGGAAAAAATGCTGGATGACGGGCTTGTGCATCTGCTGGCCACCGACGCCCACAACACGCGCAGCCGTCCCCCCCTCCTGGCGGAAGGGGAATCCGCGGCAGCCGATATCCTGGGCCAGGAAGAAGCCCGCCGCCTGGTATATGACCGTCCTGCCGCCGTTTGGAGGAACGGAGATCCGGCTCAGCTGCCCTTGCCACCAGGGCTCTGCGGCGGTTTCCGGGGAAGAGCCAGTAATAGATCGATAAACGGTGGCTTGCTGCAGCGCCTGTTTGGACGCCGTGGCTGACAGTGGGGTTCAGCCTAAACATATGATGATGGCATGGTAAGATATTCTGTTGTTTGGATAGTTCGTAAGTGATATGAAGCCGTCGATCCTGATTGCCGCTGTTCTGGTGCTCCTGTCACCGCTACTGGCCGGGGCTGAGGATGTACTCGATGACCTGTCGCCGGGTCATGCTGCGGTTTCCCCCGAAAACAGGGGGACTTCCAATAACGCCGAACCCATCGAGGATTTTTCTGCCTCCCGGGAGCTGATGCAGTCCCAGAATCAATCCTATGAATACCGCATAGGTCCTCTGGATGTCATCGAGGTCGAGGTTTTTCAGGCCCAGGAACTGAGCCGGGAAACCCGTGTGAACAGTGAAGGTTATGCCTCTTTGCCATTGATCGGGCCGGTCAAGGTAGCGGGCCTGACCACCCGGGAAGCGGAGCTGCTCATTGAGCGGATATTGAAGGAGAAATACCTGCAGGACCCCCATGTCACGGTATTTGTCAAGGAATATGAAAGTCAGAAGATCACTGTGGAAGGCTGGGTGAAGAATCCCGGCGTGTTCCCCCTCAAGGGGAAAACCACGTTTTTGCAGGCCATTGCCAATGCCAAGGGCCTGGACAGACTGGCCGATTTCGATGAAGTCGCCATATTCCGCACCAAGGGAGGCAAGACCAAAGGGTATATTCTCTCCTATCGCAAGGTTCGGGCAGGGGAACAGATGGATCCGGTGCTGCAAAATGGAGACATCATCGTGGTCAACCGCAGTGGCAGCAAGGCCGCCTGGAAACTGTTCTCCGAAACCCTCACCAGTTTTGTGGGTTGGTCGGTGCTGTTCTGATGCGACCTCCAATGAAACCTGAACAAGATTTCCCGTCATCCCGGGGTTCCCTGGCGCTTTCTGAACAACAGCGCGAGCTGTCCCTGTATGACCAGCTGCGGGTGGGGGGGCTGGATGAGAACGATGGGGAGGGGATGAGTCTCAAGGACTACTGGGCCGTCATCGTCCGCCACAAGTTCACTATTATTCTTTTCGTCATCATCGCGCTCGTGGTTGCCGCCATTTCCACCACCCTGCAGACGCCCATCTATCGCAGTAGCGTGAAGTTGCAGATAGACCGGGAAGCTGCCCGGGTAGTCAACTTCGAAGGGGTCACTCCCAGGGAGGCTGCTTACAGTTTCGATTTCTATGAAACCCAGTACCAGCTTCTCAAAAGCCGCGGCCTGGCGAAAAGGGTCATTGAACAGTTGGGCCTGGAATCCTCCGAGCAGTTCAGGGCCAGGGAAAAACCCTCGTTTTTTCGTTCCCTGAAAAACTTTTTTTCTTCCGGCTCTCCGCAAACATCGGAAGGCAATACGGGCACGGGCGCCAGCACCAAGGGCTTGGAGAACCTGTTGTTGGCCAACCTCAGCGTGACGCCGGTAAAGAATTCCCGGCTCGTGATCGTCAGTTATGACAGTCCCA
Source organism: Sedimenticola sp. (assembly GCA_027026755.1). GTDB lineage: Bacteria > Pseudomonadota > Gammaproteobacteria > Chromatiales > Chromatiaceae > Thiolapillus. The sequence goes on from JALVNE010000271.1 coordinate 6,295, forward strand.
ACCCGGAATTGGCCGCGCGGGTGGTCAATACCCTGGCCAAGAGTTTTATCGACATGACCATGGAAAGGCGTTTCGAGAATTCTTCCTATGCCAAGGAGTTTCTGTCCGATCGCATCAAACAGGTGCGCGCAAACCTGGAAGAATCCGAGCGCAAGCTGGTGGAGTACGCCAGTCAGCGGGAAATCGTGGATCTGGACTCCAAACAGGGAATCCTGATGCAGAAACTGGAAGCGCTCAACAGCAGGCTGACGGAAGTCGAAGCGGAACGCATAAAAGCCCAATCCAGCTACCAGGAAATGCAAAGCAGTGGCGCGCAGGGATTCGACAAGGTTTCAGACAGCGAAGTCATTACCGCGTACAAGGAAAAACTGGCGGAACTCGAGGCTCAGTACCAGGACAAGTTGAATGTCTATAAGCCGGAATATCCGGCCATGAAGCGCCTGAAGGACCAGATCGAAGGCTTGAAACACAAGATAGAAAAGGAGACTGTGGACATTCAGTCCGCGGTGAAATCCCGCTATCAGGCGGCGGTACGTGAACAGGCCATGCTGCAGTCACGCATGGCAGATGTCAAAGGGCAAATCCTGGAATTGCAGCGAAAGAGTACGGACTATCAGGCGTTGAAGCGTGACGTGGAAACCAACCGTGAGCTGTACAACGGCCTGCTGCAGCGAATCAAGGAAGTGGGAGTTGCCGCCGGCGTGGGCAGCAACAACATCTCCATTATAGACAAGGGCGAAGTGCCTGGTGCGGCGTACAAGCCCAATCTGAGGAAGAACCTGCAGATTGCGTTGATCATCGGTCTGCTGGGGGGCATAGGCCTGGCCTTCCTGTTCGAACACCTGGATGACACCATCAAGACGTCCGCTGACGTGGAAAAGCTCACCGGACTGCCGGTGGTGGGCGTGGTGCCGGAGGTCCGCATCAAGGATGAAAGCGAACCCCTCGCGCTCAAAACCTATTCGGAGCCAAAATCCGCCATTGCCGAGGCTTACCGGTCCTGCCGTGCCGCGCTCTCGTTCTCTTCTGAATCCGGTACTCCCAAGATACTGCATATAACCAGTTCCATCGCCGGGGAGGGTAAGACCACCTCGGCCATCAGCCTGGCGCTTACTTACGTACAGGCTGGGAACAACGTGCTGTTGGTGGACTGTGACCTGCGTAACCCCTCCCTGCACAACGAATTGGCCCTGTCCAACGAACTGGGGCTGACCAACTATCTGGTGGGTGAACACAAGCCCAGTGAAATCATTCAGACGGATGTTGTCGGGGGCCTGTATGTGATGACCACCGGTCCGCTGCCGCCGAACCCGGCCGAGCTTCTGGGCAGCGGGAAGATGGAAACCTTTCTGCAGGTCGCTTCCGACAAATTCGACCTGGTGATCCTCGACAGCCCGCCGGTACTGGGGCTGGCCGATGCCGTGGTTCTAGCCAACATGTCCAGTGCCAGCATCATGGTGGTGGATGCCGGCGTCACCCGGAAAGACATGCTGAAAGGCTCGGTACACCGCCTGCGGCAGGCTCATGCCCATGTGCTCGGCACCCTGCTGGTCAAATATGGCCAGGGCCGCAGTGGTTATGGGTACGATTACAAGTACCACTACAATTACTACAGCTATGATGCCGAGGATGCGGAAGAACATCCCAAGCTGGCTTCCTGAAGGTAGCGCCATCAACCATGGATCAGGAACTGGAAGACTTCTATGCGAAGTTGCTTCGTTCACAGCGCAAGGGAACAGGATTGTTCTTCCTGGACATACTGGATTCTTCCCTGGCGCTTGACGATGTGCTCAACCCCCTGGTGCGTCCCGGAGAACGCCTGTCCCCGCTGGCGCAGCGGCTTGGTGTCAGTGCCGATGAACTCACTGCAGCCCTGTACGCCTTCCTGCGCGAGTACCTGTTCTCTCCGGGTAATGATCACTATCAAGTGCTGGGGCTGCCCGCCGATGCCAGTGAAGAACAGATTCGCCAAAGATACCGGCTGCTGATTGGCCTGCTCCATCCTGACCGCATCACGCATTCTGAACAGTGGGTGGAGCAGGCGGTGCGAAAGCTCAATACGGCTTATGCCGATTTGAAGCGGAAAGACAGACGCCGAAAATACGATGCGGGCCTGCGACATCGAAAAGCGCCTGCTCCCTCCCGGAATCCCGTCCGGTCTGTCCGCCCGGCAAAAGCCAGTCGTCCAGCGCCATCGGTTTCCATCCGACCGGCAGAAGCCCTTTACCGAATCGCGCTGTTGCAAAGGCATCCGCGCATGGTCATCTGGTCGCTCATCGTCCTGGGGCTGATGCTGGTGGTACTGGCAGCCATGGAATCCAATACCACGACCACCCTGACACTGGCACAAACCCGGGCGCCTGCGGCCATGCCCGGCGACAAGGTGCCGCAGAATCCATTGATATGGAATGTATCTCCGGTCTCGCCGGTCACGGCAGAGGCACAAGCGTCTCATGATGAAAAGAAGACTGTCGGGGGGGGCATGGAAGCGCCCCTGGCAGCAGATGCCCGCCAAGGCGCAAGCGGCGCGCTTCCTCCGGAGCCGGACCCGAAACCCGTGAAACGCAAGCCGGCCTCTGTGAGTGAATTCCGGCCGGAAAAGCCTGGTGGCACCAGGACAGTGATTGCTCCGGCGCGTCATGAAGCAGCCGGGGCGCAAGGGGAGAAGGTCCAGGCCGTGGCCACGACCGAACCGGACAAGGCACCGGTGATGGGATTCGACGGCGCCGCGCCACCTTCTGACGATGCGCCTTTGCCGGAAACCACGTTCAGCGGTGACAGCGGTGAACGGCGTGGCATTCAGCTCGGTGTCATGCAGCCGGAAACCGTCATCATGCGCTATGTGAGCGCGTACGAGAATGGTGACCTGCAAGGTCTGCTGGGTCTGTTCACACTGGACGGTCGAACCAACAGCAGCCGGGGGCGCGCCCAGATCGGGAAAGACTATGAGCGTTTGTTTCGGGCCACCAAAACCCGGAAAATCCAGCTCAGGCAGGTAAAGATCATTTCTGGCACTGACTCTGGTTACAAAGTCCTGGCACAGGTGAGGGCCACGACGGTGACGGTGGTGGATGGAAAACAAATCGGTTACGCTGGAATGATGGTTTTCGATCTGATTCCCAAGGGCAAGCGCTTGTACATAACCCGTCTGCTGCATAACATACAGGCCGTGGAGTGATGGTGACAAAACAAAAACGACTTGCTTTTTCCCTGTTTCTGCTGGTCATGGGACTGTTGCTTGCCTGGCGTATCCTCGTGGTTGGCCTGGGTGACCATTTCGCCCGCAAGGCACTGCTGGGTGACAAGGAAGCCGTGGACACGGCTCTCATGTGGAACAGCTCCAATCCGCAGGCGCTCTTTCTCAAAGGGTATTACCTTCGGGACAAGGATCCAGAGACTGCGGCCAATCTGTTGCGCGAAGCCATCGTGCTCAATCCCGGCAATGGCCGGGCCATGCAGGCCCTGGCGGGGCTGTTGCTGGAACAGAAACAGCCGGAGCAGGCGGACAGCATGATGCAACTGGCCATCGAGCGCATGCCTGCAGACAAGGCCCTGCGTCTGCAGGCCGCCCAGTACTGGTTGAGGCGGGGGGAGCTGGAGCAGGCAGTGGACAACTGGGCTGCGGCCCTGGAGCTGGACAGGACACTGGGAACCCGCATCTATCCCGCGCTGGCTCGCATGACAGAAAATCCCGATGCGCTGGATATCCTGAAAAAACTGATGCAGGCACCACCGTCCTGGTGGGATGATTTCTTTGCATACCTTGCACGCAACGAAAAAAGACTGGCGACCGTGGTCAATGTCGCCACCCTGCGCCATGCGTCTGAAACACCGCTTTCCACTCGGGAACGTGACTTGCTGGTGGAGAGACTGCAGCAGGAACAGAAATGGCCCGAAGCCTATCTGGTGTGGACCAACGGACTGAGCGATGAACAACGCCGCTACCTGGGCAGTGTTTTCGATGGCGGATTCGAACTGCCGCCGGGAGAAGGCGGATTTTTCTGGCGCTTCCCGGAGAACGATGCCTGGCTTATTCGCCGCAAACACACCTATGGAAGCGAGGGTGAAAAGAGTTTGCATATCCTTTACAGGGGTAACAACGCGCCAGTGAACCAGGTTTATCAGTATCTGTTGCTGGGTCCGGGACAATACCTTTTGCAACTGCGTTTCCGCGTGGATCGCCTGCGCATGGCCACGGGCCTGCACTGGGTTGTGCGCTGTGCTGAGAATGAAGCCCTCGTCCTTGGGGCAACCACACCCCTGGTGGGCGCCAGCGACTGGGACATGCAGCAGTTGCGTTTCCAAGTGCCGAATAGCCGTGGTTGTCGCGGTCAGCTGTTGCGCCTTGAAATCAGTGATGCCCAGGGAAAACCACAGGCCATTGAAGGAGAGCTGTGGTTTGATCGCTTCTCCATCCGAAAGCTGCAGTGATCAGAGTTTCCGGAGCGCATTGACAGGATGTTGAAATACATCCAGTAACTCCCTTCTCCGCGGAGGATATCGTAAAAGCCCTTCCCTGGGCTTTCACGACTCGGAATCGGAAAAATGCGCTTTTCCGATTCCCCCATTTTCAATGGCTTACAGCCATCGAAAATGGCGATGCGTCCCTGCATCGCGGAGGAGGATTGCTGGCGGGGTACTTCTCCGCTATTTGTTCCAGCTTCCTCCCCCGCGCGCGGGGCGTGGGGAGGGGCAGCCATGTTCGCCGGGGGAAGAGCGATCACATAGCATGATGATTATCTCGGTTGATGAGTAGAAAAATGTTAGAATTATTAAACAACCCAATGGATTTTGTTATGAGATGTTGGATGCAGAGGCAACAGAATTCAACCTGAGCCGCAGGAGGGTGGAACAAGACGTCCGCGGCGGCTTCCACTGTTGACCAAAATCTATGGAAAAGATCACGATCTTACTACTAACCATTCTGCAGCTACTGCTGTCTTCTGTTGCCATGGCGGGGGAAAAGGATGAGAGCAATGCAGTATTGTCCGAGGTAAAGGGGGACGTACTGCTTTACCAGGGCGACCGTTATCTGCCGGTGCATGAGGGGCAGCGTCTGAAGGACGGAGATCGGCTGATGGTCATGGAGAAATCCATGGCCCATATCGTCTTTGACAACGACTGTGAGC
>JALVNE010000272.1 GCA_027026755.1 Sedimenticola sp.
GCGGGCGGACTCAAAACCGAGAAAACCGGGCTGTAGGGTGGCAAGTTCCAGCATACGGCCAGCCGTTTCGGCATAACCGTCGTCGTCCCCTTCCCTGCGAAGCGAGGTAAAGATAACGGCGTAGTAAGGTGGCTTGGGAGTATCTGCAATCATGCCGCGGCTACTTCAGTATCTATCCGTAGCGCTTCTCGAAATCTGCCATGAAGGCTACCAGGGCATCGACCCCCTCTTCCGGCATCGCATTGTAGATACTGGCGCGCATGCCGCCCACCGAGCGGTGCCCTTTCAGGGTAACCAGCCCCTGCTCTTTTGCCTCAGCAAGGAAGGTAGCGTCCAGTGAGGCATCAGCCAGGGTAAAGGGTACATTCATCCAGGAACGACAAGCTGGATCGACAGGGTTGCTGTAGAAGCTGGAGGCATCGATGGCGGCGTAGAGCTTCTGCGCCTTGCGCTGGTTGACGCGGGCCATCGCCTCCAGCCCGCCATTGCGCTTGATCCAGTCGAACACCAGCCCGGCCAGATACCAGCCGTAGGTGGGCGGGGTATTGTACATGGAGTCGTTGTCGGCATGAATCCGGTAGCTGAACATGCTGGGGGTGGCTGGCAACGGTTCACCAATCAGATCCTCGCGCAGGATGACCACTGTCAAACCGGCGGGGCCGATGTTCTTCTGCGCCCCGGCGTAGATCACACCAAAGCGGCTCACATCCAGCGGCCGTGACAGAATGGTGGAGGACATATCCGCCACCAGCGGCACGCTGCCGGCATCGGGAATATAGGAAAACTCCACACCGGCAATGGTTTCATTGGGCGTATAGTGGAGATAGGCAGCATCAGGGTTTAACTGCAGATCGCTCTGTGATGGCACGCTGTATTCCGCGCTCCCGGCAATACTTACCTCACAGTAACGCTTGCCTTCGGCAATCGCCTTTTTTGACCAGGAACCGGTATTGATATAGTCCGCACCCTTTTTTTCACCCAACAGATTCAGCGGCACCATGGCGAACTGGCTGCTGGCGCCACCTTGCAGAAACAACACCTTGTAGTTGTCCGGGATCGCCAGGATGGCACGGAGATCCATCTCGGCCTGGGCGGCAATCGACATAAACTCCTTGCCACGGTGACTCATCTCCATTACGGACATGCCGCTACC
>JALVNE010000273.1 GCA_027026755.1 Sedimenticola sp.
CACCACCGGGGGGCGACTTCTCCGAGCCTGTCACCAACCACACCAAGGACATCATCCAGACCTTCTGGGCCCTGTCCAAGTCCCTGGCGGACGCCCGCCACTATCCTTCCGTCTCCTGGACGGAGAGTTTCTCCGACGCCGTGGAGGCCGCCGCCCGATGGTGGTCCAGGGAGATCAACCCGGCATGGCAGGCCCGCCGCGCCCAGGCCCTGGACCTGCTCGCCCGGGCCGAGGAGCTGTCCCGCATCATCAACCTGGTGGGGGTGGAGGCCCTGTCCCCGGCCCAGCGCTGGAGCGTGGAAGCCGCCAGCCTGGTGCGCGAGGCCCTGCTGCAGCAGAGCGCCCTGGACGAGGTGGACAGCTACTGCTCGCCGCAGAAACAGTTCGCCCTGCTGGACCTGGCAATGGGCCTGTACCAGCGTGGCGGAGAACTCATCGACAGCCAGGTGCCGGTCAGCGCCCTGCTGCAACTTCCCGCCCTGGCGCGCCTGCGGCGGGCCAAGAACAGCTATGGCAATGAGCAGCTGGATGCCCTGGCCCGGCTGAAAGAAGACATGCAGGACCAGCTGGAAAGGCTGGCGCAGGACTATGTGGAGGGCCGCCCATGAAAGAGAAGGAATACCGCTACGCCTCCGCCGCGCGCACGGGCCTGCTGTTCCTCGAGGGCGTGCCCGGGGTGGCCTTCGGCGACCGGGTGATCATCCGCGACCGTCATGGCCGCAAGCGCAACGGCCAGGTCATACTCAGCTCCAGGGAGCTGGTCATGGTGCAGGTGCTGGAAGGCACGGACGATCTCAACCTGGACGACACCTGGGTACGCTTTCTCGACCAGCCCTTCGAGCTGCCCCTGTCACCGGACCTGCTGGGCCGGGTGTTCAACGGCATCGGCGAGCCCAGGGACGAGCGCCCCCCCATCATCTCCCGCCTGCGCCGCAACGTGAACGGCGAGCCGGTGAATCCCGTGGCCCGAGCCTATCCCCGGGAGTTCATCCAGACCGGCATCTCCGCCATCGACGGCCTGAACTCCCTGGTGCGCGGCCAGAAGCTGCCCATATTCTCCGGTTCCGGCCTGCCCCACAACCGCCTGGTGGCCCAGATCGTGCGCCAGAGCCGCTTGCTGGGGGAGGAGTCCCGTTTCGTGGTGGTGTTCGCCGCCATGGGCCTGTCCTACGCCGACGCGCGCTTCTTCCGCGAGGACTTCGAAAACAACGGCGTGCTGGGCAACGTGGCCATGTTCATCAACCTGGCGGACGACCCGCCCATAGAACGCCTCATCCTGCCACGCACCGCCCTCACCGCCGCCGAGTACCTGGCCTTCGACCTGGACCTGCACGTGCTGGTGGTGCTCACGGACATGACCTATTACGCCGAGGCCCTGCGCGAGGTGGCCACGGCCAAGGGCGACGTGCCCACGCGCAAGGGCTATCCCGGCTACCTGTACTCGGACATGGCGGAGATCTACGAGCGCGCCGGACGGGTGCACAAGCGTCATGGCTCCATCACCATGGTGCCCGTGGTGAGCATGCCTTCCGACGACATCACCCACCCCATTCCCGATCTCACGGGCTATATCACCGAAGGCCAGATCGTGCTTTCCCGGGAGCTGAACAACCAGAATCTCTACCCGCCGGTGAACATTCCGCCGTCCCTGTCCCGGCTGATGAAGGACGGCATCGGCAAGGACGACACCCGGGAGGACCACCCCCGGGTGGCCAGCCAGCTCTATGCCGCCTATGCCAGGGCCCTGGAGGTGCGCAACCTGGCCTCCATCATCGGTCGTGACGAACTGCCGGACCTGGACCGGCGCTACCTGGAATTTGCCGACCAGTTCGAGCAGCGCTTCCTGGCCCAGGGGCCGGACGAGGACCGCTCCGTGATCCAGACCCTGAACATCGCCTGGGAGCTGCTCTCCCTGCTGCCCGGCGAGGTGCTGTCCCGGGTGAGCGAGACGGACCTGGCCCGCTACCATCACTGGGAGGGGGCCAAGTGACCGAGCGCCTGCCCATTCCCCCAACGCGCAATGCCCGGCTGCAATTGCAGCGCCAGCTGGATTTCCTGATCGGCGGCCACGACCTGCTGGAGCGCAAGCGTGAACTCCTCACCCGCATGGTGCGGGAACAGCTGGCCACCTACCGCAAGCTGCGCGCCGAGGCCGCCCTGCTGGTGGATCGCGCCTACTACTGGCTGAGCATCACCCAGATGCGCATGGGCGAGCGCATGCTGCAGCAGGCCGGCCTGGGCCTGAAGCCGGCCCTGAAGGTGAAGATACGGCCGCGCAGCAACCTGGGGGTGGAATTCCCGGCAGTGCAGGCAGAGCAGAACCCCCTGGAGCCCGTGAGTCTCATGTGGACGGACGCGGGCTTCGACAAGGTACGGGAATACCTCAGGGAGATGGCCGTGGTGCTCGCCCGCCTGGGAGAGGCGGAAATCACCCTGCGGCGCATGCTCAACGAGCAACGCAAGACCCAGAAGCGGGTCAACGCCCTGAAATACAACATCATTCCCCGCTACGAGGAAACCATCCGCTTCATCGGAGAGAGCCTGGAGGAGGAAGAGCGCAACAGCCTGTTCCAGGTGAAACTACTGCAGGAAAAAACCTGAATGATGCTATCATGCGCCTGAAGTTTTTCAATGAATCCAGGGGGTTCAAACCATGAAGCCATCATCCATCCTCATCGCAACCATACTGGCGTTTTCCCTGCTGGCACTGCAAGGCTGCGGAGGCGGCGGCGCCAAGGTGAGTTCCACCGTCACCACAACCACCATGGGGCAGGAACTGCAAGACCTGGAAGAAACCTACAATAAAGGTCTCCTGACCGAAGAAGAATACAAGAAAGCGCGCAAGGCCATTCTCAATCGTTACCAGTAAACGTTTGGCGCGCCCCCTCACCCTGGCCCTCTCCCCCCGAGGGGGAGAGGGAATATTTCCTTCTTGTTTGATCCGCCATGGCACCACGGGCCCGGGCGTCAGCCCGACAGCAACCGCCACCGCCGAGGAAAGAATGTCGGACTGAAGTCCGACCTACAGATCAGGGGGAATATCAGACTGGAGCCTGACCGGCGGACCAGCCGGGATCGCCAGGCCCTACCCCGAATATTTCACCCGGCCGCTGGAAAAATATTCCCGTTTACTGTATTCATGGAGAATTTTGGAATATCAGCAAAGTACACTATAGTTACCGGGCATCGCTGAACGCGCCCTCGCACCGGTCTCGCCGTCCATCTGCGGTATTTGCTCAATCATCAATAGCTTGGGCTATTGATTCAATCGCAAATCCGCACCTGAACGCCGATCCCGGCACGATCATCGCGTTCCCGGGTGAAACATTCGGGCTACCGGGATTCAACTGGCTTCCACGGGAAGGGCGCAAACATCCGCGGCTTCCTCCAGGGCATCCCTGTCCAGCAGCCGCACTTTACTGCCTTTTATCTCCAGGATTTGCTTGGATTTCAGGCTCTTGATGATCCTCGAGAAAGTCTCGGGCTTCACCGAGATGCGCGAGGCGATGACGTGCTTGGGAATGTCCAGCTCGAAGTCGTCCCGGTGTTCCGGCGCCCGGGAAAGGATGAAGGCCGCGACCCGGCAGGTGGCGCTGTGCAGGCTGAGATCATCGATCTCGCGGATCAGGGAACGCAGGCGGAAACTCATGTCCCCCAGCAGGGCCATGCACAGGTCCACGGAACTTTTGAGAATCTCCTGGAAATGGGACGCATCGATACTGATGACCTCGGTTTCTCCCAGGGCAACAGCGCCCACGGGATAGCGGGGCTGCTCCAGGAACATGAGGGCCTCGGCAAAGGTGTGGCCAGCGTCCACCAGCTCGATGACCTTCTCGTTGCCATCCGGTGCCAGGCGGAACAGCTTGATATGCCCCCGCACCACCAGGTAAAAGCGACTAAAATCGTCCCCCTGCTGAAACAAGGCATCGCCGTCCGACAGGGTGATGGCTTTCGCATGGCTCAGGACATGCTCGAACTGCTGATCCGTAAGCCTGTGAAAAATCAAATTGTTTTTCAGATGTTCTCGCAAGACAGCATTACCCGTGATCGTTCATTGACTGTGATTGGGAACCCGTGGCATTTCATCATCTCTCGGGGCACCTCTCTCGCCCCGCTGGCAGCGCTTCCGTCTGCCTGCCGGCCAAGGGCAGAAAACACCCCACTAATTGACATTCATCATTATAACAATTGACCTGGGTCAAAGCGCTTTTTTTGTGCACTGGGCACATTAGCAGTACCTAAATTTTCAAGGGAGACTACTCTAATGGCACAGGCATTTACCAAAGCCATGGCGAGGAACATTTTCTACGGAGGAACGGTGTTTTTCTTTCTGCTGTTCCTGGCCCTGACTTTTCAGACGCACTCGGCACTGCCCGACCGTGACAATCGCCAGGCAATCAGTGAGACCGTGGCCCTCGGCAAGAAGGTATGGGAGGAAAACGACTGCATCGGCTGTCATACCCTGCTGGGTGAAGGCGCGTATTTCGCTCCCGAACTGGGCAACGTGTACAAGCGCTTCGGCAGCACTGACGCCATCAAGGCCTTCATTTCCAGCCGTCCCAAGGACGGCATCCCCGGTCGCCGCTCCATGCCCCAGTTCAACCTGAGCGACGAAGAGCTGACCGCCATCGCCGAATTCCTGAAGTATGTTTCCGGCATCAATTCATCCAACTGGCCGCCTAGTAACCAGGGCTGATGCAACCCGGATCTGCAAGGAGAAAACATCATGAAATATGAATCTCAAAAGGTTGCCAAGCTGTATTTTGTCGCGGCAATCGGACTGTTCGTGGGACAGATACTGTTCGGCCTGATCCTGGGCGCCCAGTATGTACTGGGAGACTTCCTGTTCCCCGAAATTCCTTTCAACGTGGCCCGCATGGTCCACACCAACCTGCTTATCGTGTGGCTGCTGTTCGGCTTCATGGGCGCAGCCTATTATCTGGTGCCTGAAGAGGCGGAAACCGAGCTGGTCGCGCCCTGGCTGGCCAAACTCATGTTCTGGATCTTCCTGGCCGCCGGCGCCGCCACCGTTCTCGGCTATTTGCTGGTGCCCTACGCCACCTTGGCCAAAGTGACCATGAACGACCTGCTGCCCACCATGGGCCGCGAGTTCCTGGAGCAGCCCACCATCACCAAGCTGGGCATCGTGGTCGTGGCTCTGGCCTTCCTGTTCAACATCGGCATGACCATCCTCAAGGGCCGTAAGACCGTGGTCAATCTGGTGCTGCTCATGGGTCTGACCGGTCTGGCCGTGTTCTTCCTGTTCTCTTTCTACAACCCCGTCAACGTGGTCATGGACAAGTACTACTGGTGGTGGGTAGTACACCTGTGGGTTGAGGGCGTATGGGAACTGATCCTGGGCTCCATCCTGGCCTTCATTCTCATCAAGACCACCGGCGTGGACCGTGAAGTCATCGAGAAGTGGCTGTACATCATCATCGCCATGACCCTGATCACGGGCATCGTGGGCACCGGTCACCACTACTACTGGATCGGTACCCCGGAATTCTGGCAGTGGTGGGGTTCCATCTTCTCCGCCATGGAGCCGATTCCCTTCTTCATGATGACCGTGTACGCCTTCAACATGGTGAACAAGCGTCGCCGCAACCATCCCAACAAGGCCGCTGTGCTGTGGGCTCTGGGTACCGCGGTCATGGCCTTCCTCGGCGCTGGCGTGTGGGGTTTCCTGCACACCCTGGCTCCCGTGAACTACTACACGCACGGCACCCAGATCACCGCCGCTCACGGCCACATGGCTTTCTATGGCGCCTATGTGATGATCGTCCTGGCCATGATTTCCTACTCCATGCCCATGATGCGCGGCCGCGAAGCTGCCAACAGCGCCCGGGCCCAGAGCATGGAAATGTGGTCTTTCTGGCTGATGACCATCTCTATCATCTTCATCACCCTGTTCCTCACCGGCGCGGGCATCCTGCAGGTCTATCTGCAGCGCTTCAGCGACAACCCCATGCCTTTCATGGTGGTTCAGGAGAAGATCTCACTGTTCTACTGGCTGCGTGAAATCACCGGCTTCGTCTTCCTGCTGGGACTGGCGCTCTACATTGCCAGCTTCTTCGTGGGCAAGAACGATCCCGAAGCAACCACGGAACTGGCCAAGTAAAGCCTGTCGCAGGAAGGTTTTCCGCCTTCCTTGCGATTTCACATGGTTCTGAACGAGGCGGATGTGTATCATCCGCCTCGTTCAGTTTTGGGCTTGCGAAAACCGGGAAACAATCATGGAAAAAAACAAATGGCCACCGGGTGATCTTGTCATCTGGTTCTTCATCATGGCGGAGCTATTGGTGTTCGGGGTGTTCTTCGCCGCCTATGCCTTCACCCGCGCCAGCAATGTGGAACTGTTCAATGAGTATCAGCTGCATCTGGACCGCAACGCTGCACTCATCAACACGGTAGCGCTCATCACCTCCAGTTACTTCGTGGTGCGGGCGGTCGCTGCCATACGCGACGACAACAGCAAACGCTGCTTCCACTGGCTGCTGGCCGCTCTGTTCATGGGGGTGGTGTTTCTGGTGGTGAAAGGCATGGAATACCAGCACCACTTCTCCCTGGGCATCAACCTGAACACCAATACTTTCTACATGTTCTACCTGTCCCTGACCTTCTTCCACTTCCTGCACGTCATCCTGGGTATGATCATTCTGCTGGCAGTGGCCCTGAAGGCCAGATCCGGCGGCTACAGCGCCGCCGAACACACGGGCGTGGAAACCGGCGCCAGCTACTGGCACATGGTGGATCTGGTATGGATGATTCTGTTCCCCCTGGTCTATGTAATGAGGTGATGACAATGGAAGACAAGAAATTCATCCGCCCCTGCACCTTCATCTTTGGCCTGCTGCTGGCGCTCACCGTCACCACCTGGTACATCGGCACCCTGGGCCTGTCCGGTTTGCAGATTTCCCTCATGGTACTGGGATTCGCCCTGATCAAGGGACAGCTCATCGGCGATTATTTCATGGGCCTGAAACAGGTTTCCGGCTTCTGGCGCTGGGTTGTTACACTCTGGCTGGTTCTGGTAGGTTCTCTGATTACCTACGCTTTCAGTATCACGGCATAAGCCACGGAGAATCCATTTGAGCCCGAAAGACATCCCCTTTTACCTTTCACAGGGAAATGAAACCGACCTGTTCCAGCACGCCTGGAGCAACCAACTGCCCGTGATGATCAAGGGCCCCACCGGCTGCGGCAAGACCCGCTTCATCGAGCACATGGCGGCGAAACTGGGACGTCCTTTGTACACTGTCTCCTGCCATGATGATCTCACCGCCGCCGATCTGGTCGGCCGGCATCTGATTGGGGAACAGGGCACTTTCTGGGTGGACGGTCCCCTGACCCGCGCCGTGCGCGAAGGCGCCATCTGCTACCTGGACGAGGTGGTGGAAGCCCGCAAGGACACCACGGTGGTCATCCACCCCCTCACGGACGACCGGCGTATCCTGCCAATAGAGCGCACCGGGGAAACCCTCAAGGCGCCGCCGGAATTCATGCTGGTGGTTTCCTACAACCCGGGCTACCAGAACATTCTCAAGGGCATGAAGCCTTCCACCCGCCAGCGTTTCGTGGGCATGACTTTCGATTTCCCCGCACCGGAACTGGAGCAGGAAATCATCCAGCGGGAAACCGGTGTGGAGGAAAAGACGGCCCGCACCCTGGTGAAGCTGGGCAACGCCCTGCGGGTGCTGAAAGATCACGATCTGGAAGAAGCCGCCTCCACCCGCCTGCTCATTTACGCGGCGCGGCTCATCAAGAGCGGAATGAATGCCAGCGACGCCTGCCTGGCCGCCATGGCGGAACCCCTGACCGATGACCTGGAAACCCGAAATGCCCTGATGGAAGTGATAAAAATAAGCCTGCCCTGACAGCACGAATCATATCCGCCTTCCCGGACAGGGCTGTTTATCCAAGAAAACCACGAGGAGGAAAACTCCATGGAACATTCAAACGACAATCCCTACAAGGGACGCGCCATTGCCGCAGAATCCCTGTACCTGCTCAATCTGCTGTTCCCCATCATCCCCCTGATCTTCCTGGCCATCCTGTATTTCCGCAGCCGGGGCGTTTCCAGCGAATTTCTGCGCGCTCATACCCTGCAGCCCTGGATCGCCGCCCTCATCAGCACCGCCTTGTTCCTGCTCATCAACCTGGTGGCCTGGCTCATGGGCGGCTATGCCAGCCTGGACAGCCTGGTGAGCATTCACTCCCTGGTGGCGCTGGAAGTCTATACCCTGCTGGTCATTTTGCCTTTCCTGGTTCCCGGCCTCTTCGCCCTGACCAAGGCCATGTCGGGACAGGCTTGGCGCTATCCTCTGATCGGCCGGTTTCTGTGACCCGGGAGGGCGCCGGAAAAGCAGGCAGGATTAACAGGATGTTGAAAAAGTCCTTCCATGGACTTTTACAACGACGGAAGCGGAAAACGCGGTTTCCCGCTTCCTTCATTTTCAATGGCTTACAGCCATCGAAAATGGTGGCACATCCTTGTGCCACACACAGGCTGTCGAAAAACGGTGTTTTTCAACAGCCTGTCAAGAACAAACGCCGGCTGACCCAGGCGCTGTTCTATGGCCTGTTCCTTCTCGCTCCACCCCTGGACTTCCTGCGTTTCGACCTGTACGCCAACAGCCTGGTGCTGCTGGGGCAGCCTATCGAACTGGGCTTCACCGGCTTCCAGTATGGCTTCACGCCCGCCTCGGAAGTCATCCTCAATCTCATCTTCAAGGCCTTCCTGCCCCTGGCTGCTGCCGGCCTGGGGCTGATCTACCTGGCCTGGCGATGGGGACGCCTGTACTGCGGCTGGCTCTGCCCCCATTTCTCCATGGTGGAAGGCCTGAATCACCTCATGCTGCGCGCCACCGGCAGGCCCAGCCTGTGGGAGAAACAATCACTGCCAGCGCTGCAGCCCGATGGAACGGTTCTCAAACCCAATCCCTGGTACTGGATTCCCCTGGTGTTCATTGCTGCGGCAATGGCCTTTGCCTGGGCCGTGGCCACCATCACCTGGGTACTGCCGCCAGATGTCATCTACTACAACCTGCTGCATGGCCAGCTCAGCCGCCCTCAGTTCCTGTTCATCAGCGTGCTCACGCTGATACTGTTCCTGGACTTCGTGTTTGTCCGGCATCTGTTTTGCCGCTTTGGCTGCTCCGTGGGTCTGATCCAGGGGCTGGCCTGGATGGCCAACGACAAGGCCATGACCATAGGATTCGACCGCAACCGCGCACGGGACTGTCAGGAATGCAACAACGCCTGTGACAACCTCTGCCCCATGCGCCTGAAACCGCGCACCCTGAAACGCAAGATGTTCACCTGCACCCAGTGCGGCGAGTGCATAGACGCCTGCATCCAGGTGGAAACACCCAAGGGCAGGGACAGCCTGCTAAAATGGGTGGACGGCGCATGCGCATTACACAAGACCACAGGCAGGAACAATGGCAAAGACTGTTTCTGATCTCCTCGAACTGGTGGAGATGGAAGAGCAGGTAGGCGGCTGGTGGCATGATTTCATCACCCGCCACAGCGAACAGCGCCATCCCGAGGCGGCGGTGAAGCTGTCTGACATCCAGCATCTGCTGGGCATCTGGTTCCGCGCCCTGGGAGGCGACGGAGGCCTGGAGATCGCCAGCGCCGACGCCACCACCCACAACGCCCGGCGCAGCCTGCTGCAACGCATGGCGGGCAGCAACCGCAAGGCGGAGCTGGCCTGGCGGGACGAGAACGCCCTGCGCCTGCCAGCCCAGATCGACCTCTTTCCCGACGCACAGCTGAACCGCGACCTCTATCTGTGGCTGGGCGCCCTGGCCGCCATGGAAGACGAGGCCGGAGACGAACCCTGGTTCCTGCACAACCAGCGCCTGTCCCGCCTGGCCCTGGAACGCTACCCGGGCCTCAGGGACAAATACCTGAACCTGGTGGAAGCCCATCTGCAGCAGCGACGCCTGGGCCGCTGGCCGGAAGACGAGATCGCCCAGGAGCAGGCCATACGCCGCGCCCTCATCGAACCGGGCAGCGTGGACAGCCTGCCGCCCGCCAGGCGCATGCCCCTGCCGGTGCCTCTGTGGCTGCATCCCAACCCGCCCCAGCCCACGCGCATGCCCGCCAGCGAACCGCCGCAAGACCCCAGCGCCCATGGCGGCAAAGCCCGTGAGCTGGAAGAAGTGGCGCGCAAGCAGACGGAAAAGGCCGAAACCCGGGACAGCGACCGGGGCCTGATCACCGTACGCATGGAAAACATCTTTTCCTGGGGCGAACACGTGAACGTGGACCGGGGTACGGAAGACGAGGACAACGACGAGCGCGCCGACGAAGTGGCCCGGGACCTGGACAAGATCAGCGTCACCCGCAACGGCAAGGCGGCCAAGACAAGAATCAAGTTCGACCTGGACCTGCCCGCCGAAGCTGAGGACGACGAGATCCTCAGCGACGAGCTGATGCTGCCCGAATGGGACTGGAAAAAGCGCCAGCTCATTCCCGACCACTGCCGGGTGGTGGAACTGGTGGCCAGGGACGCCCCAGCCATTCCCCTGCCCGAGCGCCTGAACCGCACCGCCGCCAAGCTGCGCAGCCAGTTCCAGGCCCTGGCGCCGGCACGGGTCTGGCACCGCGCCCGCCCCGATGGCGAGGAAGTGGACCTGGAGGCCTATCTGCGCTTCCGCACCGACCGGGCCAGCGGCTGCAAGGTGGCGGCGGACAATCTCTACCGGCAGATGAACGCCGGCGCCCGGGATCTGGCCTGCCTGCTGCTGGCGGACCTGTCCCTGTCCACGGATACCTGGGTGAACGACCAGTCCCGGGTGCTGGATGTCATCCAGGACAGCCTCTACCTCTTCGCCGAGAGCCTGGCCGCCACCGGCGACCGTTTCGGCATCTACGGCTTTTCCTCGCGCAAACGCGATCCCATACGCATTCACACCATCAAGACCTTCGAGGAGAACTACAACAGCCGCATCCGCGGGCGCATCGACGCCCTGGCGCCCGGCTATTACACCCGCCTGGGGGCAGGCATACGTTATGCCGCAGAACGACTCAGGGAACAGGGCGCGGGCCGCCGCCTGTTGCTCATTCTCACCGACGGCAAGCCCAACGACCTGGACCAGTACGAGGGCCGCTACGGCATCGAGGACACCCGCCATGCCATCCAGGCCGTGCGCACCCTGGGCTTCCATCCTTTCTGCGTGACCATAGACGAGAAGGGCAACGACTATCTGCCCCATTTGTTCGGCTCCGCCGGCTATGTGGTGATCCGCGACCCCATGGAACTGCCGGGACAACTGCCCTTGCTCTATGCCCGGCTGACGGCCCAGGAACACTGAAAAGCGACTCCCTTTGACCCGCATCAATCGCGGCCTTTCCTGCGCTTTACTCCAGCCGCCAAAGTGCTACGGTGG
>JALVNE010000274.1 GCA_027026755.1 Sedimenticola sp.
AAACGTCGTTACTCTGGATTCAGTTCCCCGAAGAGTCATAGAGATAGTGTAATCGCGATATTGGATCCTCTGAGCACGTACCTTCCTACTATGCAACCAACCAACACACACACACACACACACACACGCACATACACACACACACACACAGACACACGCACACACATACATATATATATAAACTTACATATAAATTGAAGGAGAGATAGTAAGTATGAGGCAGATTAGTCAGACGTAGAAACAATGAGATGGGACCACGAATATAAAGTTTCACATTTGTGAAGAAGTGAACATCTGCTTAACTATCTAGTACTGCAGAAGACCCGAGACGTCTAAGTCGGGCATCCCATACACGATTTATAAATAGGGCCTGGTTCGGGTTTCTTATTTTAGGTCGTTAATGATTTGGATTTCATTTGTCCATCGACGTCGCTAAGCATATTGCACGACGGCTTGTCATACTCAACGCCATACCAGTAAACGTAAAATCAACACTAACGACGTTATTGAGTGGCAGACGACGAGAAATAAAAGAAACAGTGCAACTTGGCATCTTCAGTTTTTGTGTTTGCTCTTCGAAATGTCAATCTGGTGAAAACCATTAAGTCAACAACAAAGTAAAGAATTCACTGAAAGCTTGTAGAAACCTCTGGCCAAACGATATTTTTAAAGAAGTTACAGACTCATACAAGAAGTTGATTCTCGTGCCTAGTTGCATAGAAATGCTATTTTGTTTGCCGTTCCTTGCTGCAATGGCTAGAACATTACGATTTAACTACGTTTTCCGCACCAGGAATTTAGAGTCAAAGGCCTTCAGTTTTTAGATAGTCCAATTTAAATTCACCCGTCTTTGTCGCCACCGTGTCGCTTATTTTGAAGTGACTGACCTAACGTAATTTTGTTCGTACTTTAAGTAGATAGTGAGTGGACTTAAACTGTTTAAAATATTCTTTCATACATTTATGAATATTTCACAAAAGCAAATTGCTTCCAAGTCTAGTTCGTCAGCATGGATATTTAGGTAGACTGTTTCTGTAGCAAGAAACAAGCCTCTAAGGTGTTTCACGATTTTGACTTTTACTTACTCTGTTGAGGGAGAAACGATATTTTAATTGGGAGAAGGAGAACCCGCGAGTTCGACTGAGATGG
>JALVNE010000275.1 GCA_027026755.1 Sedimenticola sp.
GCCTGGATGTAGTGCCGGTATTCGGGGGTTGCGTCGTCTCCCCGGTAGTACACTTCCACATCCCCCAGGTAGTGGATGGTGATGTCCAGGTCGTTGAAGTGCTTGACCTGCTTGTGACGCTGGCCGTCGGGGCCGTAGCGGAAGGCGAGGATGGCGCCGGTGCGGCTGTCGTACACGGCGGTGAGGTGGTTGTGGGCGTCCCAGCTGTAGCTGCGGCCGCCTCCCTGCACCATGTTGCCGTTGTTGTCATACTGGTAGTTGCTGCTCCCGGCCCGGGGCGCCATGACGTAGGGGGTGTTCTCGAAGCCGTTGGAGAAAATGTACGACGGCGCTTCGCCCTGGGTCCGGGAGACGGCATGGGGGCCGCCGCTGCCGCCATAACTGTAGCTCAGGCCGTCCTTGCTCAGCAGGTTGCCCAGGGCGTCGTAGCTGAAATCCCGCCGGTAGGGGCTGACACGGTCGTCGGTGGTGACGCCGGTCAGGCGGTTGAGGACGTCATAGTCGAAGTCTTCCCGGATGTCCTGTGCCCGGTCCCGGCGCCATCGCAGGTTGCCCAGGCTGTCGTAGCCGTAGGCCAGGTCCTGCAGGGCGCCGTTGTCCGTGAGAATCCCTTCCACCCGGCCGCTGGCCGGGTCGTAGTCGTGCAACACGTCCAGGTCGCCAATGATCTCTTCGGTAAAGGCGCCATCGGCGTTGGTCTGGCGACCGTTCCAGTAAACGGCGCCGGTGGCGGCGTCTTCCACGTAGGCCAGATAGCCCTGGCCGTTGTAGTGGTAATCCAGGCTCACCTGGCCTCCGGCGTATAGGCGGCGCGCTATGCGCCCATAGCTGTCGAAGGTGAGCGATTCGCTGTAGCTGGCGCCGTGGCTGTCCAGTATGTTTCTGTCTATATCAAGGGCGTCCAGTTGACGAAATGGAAGGGTGTCTCTATATTTATTTTATTCGCGAGGATCGACTCAAGCACATTGTTGCCGACCCCATCCATGCCGTCAGATAGAAGGATTTCCCCATGCAGAGCGCCAAGCAAGCCGCTAAAGAGATTATCGATCACCTGTCCGACCAGGCATCCTGGGACGACATCATGTATGAGCTGTATGTGAAGCAGAAGATCGAGGAAGGGCTAGCCGATATCGAGGCTGGCCGTACCATTCCTCACGAGCAGGTCAAGGCCGAGTTGCTGGGCAATGGTGATTAAATGGTCAAAACGCGCCAGGACTGACATCAGAAATTTAAAGGCTTACATCGCCAAGGATTCTCTTTACTACGCCCGGCGCTTCACAGAACGGATCATCGCCTCGGTTGAGAACCTGGAGACTTTTCCGAAGATGGGCAGGCCGGTACCCGAGGCCGAGGGCCGGGAAGATGTCCGGGAACTGATCTACCAAGGCTATCGGATCATCTACCTGACTCAGCCCAAGCAGGTTTTTATCGTTACCATCATCCATGGCAGCCGAGATTTGACAGGGCAAGAGACGATGCCTTGGGAGAATAAGGAAAAATGAAACTTACTCTATCCGCTTGCCCTTTGAACATCTCTGCGAATCAGGGCTTGTTACAAATTGGACACCCTCGGGGCCTATGCTCCATGCAGAATAACCCTTGTAAGCATCTTTTCGCTCTAGCAGTTGCCCTACTTGGCTAGCATCTAGCTGATAGAGCGTTTCTCCCTGCCTGCCGATTCTGACCCCTTGTATTGCGTCCCCGGGTTTATCCGTTTTTCCAGCAAAGGCTTCAAAGCATGGCGGCCAGTCCTGGCTTGATATTGAGCCATCAGCGTACTCGATGGTGACCGTTATGGTTGTTGCCAACTCATTCCGGAAACTCGGCCCTTGGAAACGGTCATAGCAACCAGACAGCACCGACACAAACAAGATCGGGATAAGGCTGGGGGAATAGGACACCCACATATTGCCCTCCGAACGCAAACCCGCTTTCAAAACTGTCCCCCCGGGCCCGGGCGAACGCGCCGCCCACCAGACCATGGGCCAGTACCCGCTCGACGGTGATGCCTTTCCCAAGGCCGGGAATCTGCGTGCCGTTGAGGACTTTTGCGTGCCCAATGCCACCGTAGATGCCGGATTGCACGCCATTCAGTACACCCGCTTCGAACCCTTCGGCAAAGGTGCCGCCCATGGCCGATGATGCCAAGCCTTGGGCCAGTCCGTTGATGCCTGCATGGATGGCTGTCTGCACGACGGCGGCTTCGACCCCTTGCAGCGCCATGCCCTCTACCGCTGATGCCGCAAGTTCGGCGGAAACGTTGTTGATCGCCAATTGCATAAATAACATCGCCACGGGGATAACATGTCCACTCGGATCGGTATGGCTCAACGGGTTGTTCAGCACATAGCTGTACCGGTTGTAGCTCTGGCTGTTGTCCGCGGGATGGCGGACACCCACCCATTGACACCCCTCCCATCCGCAGGCAGAATAGAGAACACTTAGAGAACTACTGGAAAAAGGATTTCCCATGCCAAAACCCAGAAAAGCCCTCATCAGCCTGGACGATACGCCCTACTATCATTGTGTTTCCCGCTGCGTCAGGCGGGCCTTCCTTTGCGGAGAGGACCCGGTTACTAGAAAATCTTTCGAACACCGCCGTGAGTGGGTGGAATCCCGCTTGCTGAAACTGGCCGGAGCGTTTGCCATCGATGTCTGTGCCTATGCGGTCATGTCCAACCATACTCATGTGGTTTTGCATGTGGACAGGGATATGGCCCAGGAATGGTCCTTGCGGGAGGTGGTGGAACGCTGGCACGAGTTGTTTAACGGCACCTTGATTTCCCAGGCGTTTTTGTCCGGCAAGCCTCTGCATGAGGCCCAGGAGGTCGAGCTTTCCCGGCAGGCGGAGGTCTGGCGGGAGCGTTTGATGTCCATCAGCTGGTTCATGCGCTGCCTGAACGAGGACATTGCCCGCCAGGCCAATAGGGAGGACGGCTGTACCGGACGGTTCTGGGAGGGACGCTTCAAATCCCAGGCCCTGTTGGATGAAGCAGCGCTGCAGGTGGTTGTGGGCGTCCCAGCTGTAGCTGCCAATGGGCGCCAATGAGTGGGTGTCCTCTATTTCTCTATTTCATGCGTATCGAATGAACGCGAAGTATTTCGCCCGTTACCCAGTCCACTCTTTGTGGCATCAAATCAAAGGCGGAAAGCTCAAACAAGATCCTCGTCTGCATCAATTCCTTCTAATCCGATTTCTTCAAGTGGAATATTGAATGCTTCTGCTTGCTGCTGCATCAACGACACTACCCTATGGAAGCCCGCCATATAACCAGTAGAGAACTCAGTATCCTTCTCTACTGCTTGCTGCTTCGCCTCTAGAGCCAGTTCCTTTATCAGAACACCGAGATCTTTAACATAGTTTTGGCATACTGTCGTATCCACATCTTTCTTAGTCATACCTATAGCTCATTCAAAACATCTTGCGCGATTGATTTCAACTCCTGATGTCTAGCAATGTCCTGCTGCCAGTGATGGAGCAAGTTTTGCTGATGCTCAGGGCTCAACTCATTAAAGTTCTTGACCTTTGAAGATGGGTCTTTGATCCACCCTTCATGCTTTGCAATTTGCTTATCAAACGAGCGTATAGTTTTCTGAAGCTGCTCCGGCGTTTGCTTCAAAAACTGGTTAAGCTGGCCTGCGTGTTTTCCACCCTCTCTAGCGATTTGGGTTGCACTCTTTGCAGCAAACAACAATTTCGACCCTACTTGCCGGATAGCCCCAGGACCAACACATACCGTCAAGCTTCCACCATGAAGGCAGCCATAATCATCAATGTAATACTCTTCCGTTGCCCTCCTTGCAAGTTCGCATCCCGACCCACACTGATTATACAAATACCCAAACGCCCCACTCAACGCCCCATTCGCAAACTTCCCTCCCGCAATGACACTCGCCGTGCCCCCAATCATAACTGAAGCAACGGCACCGCCATACGGGTTCGAGATATTTTCCTGTATCCTGCCCGCCGCCAGCTTGCTGAACACCCCGGACGCAAACCCGCTTTCAAAACTGTCCCCCCGGGCCCGGGCGAAGGCTCCGCCCACCAGGCCGTGAGCCAGCACCCGCTCCACGGTGATGCCTTTCCCAAGGCCGGGAATCTGCGTGCCGTTGAGGAATTTGGCATCCCCAATGCCGCCATAGATGCTTGATTGCACCGCACTGAGGGCACCAGCTTCAAATCCTTGGGCAAAGGTACCTCCCAGGGCTTCCGAAGCAACGCCCTGGGCCAGGCCGTTCAGGCCCGCAAATACCGCTGTTTTCACAGCTGCAATTTCCACACTACCCGTCAAACCCAATGCAGCAATGATTTCTCCGCCTATGACTTCCGCCCCGGCTTTGCTCGCCACAGTCGCCACAAAGTTGATGAACAATGGCAAAAACGCAAAATGCCCGCTCGGGTCCGTATGGCTCAACGGATTGTTCAGCACATAGCTGTACCGGTTGTAGCTCTGGCTGTTGTCCGCAAACTGGATAAAGGGGTCCGCGGACAGAAAACGCCCCAGCTGCGGATCATAGACCCGCCCGTTCATGTGAATCAGCCCCACTTCATCCAGGTGCTCGTGCCCGGTGTAGCCCCGGGGTTCTTCGCTGGCCGGGGCCTGGCCCTGGCTCCAGTCCACGGGACGCCGCTGGCCCCAGGCTTCGAAGCTGGGGTGTTCGCGCAGGGCGCGGTTTTCGGTGATGACGTCCACGGAACCCAGGTGGTCCCGGTACAGGTAACGGGTCTTGCGCTGGTTATCCTGGATGATCCGCACGGCCACGGCCTGGCCATTGGCCTGGATGTAGTGCCGGTATTCGGGGGTTGCGTCGTCTCCCCGGTAGTACACTTCCACATCCCCCAGGTAGTGGATGGTGATGTCCAGGTCGTTGAAGTGCTTGACCTGCTTGTGACGCTGGCCGTCGGGGCCGTAGCGGAAGGCGAGGATGGCGCCGGTGCGGCTGTCGTACACGGCGGTGAGGTGGTTGTGGGCGTCCCAGCTGTAGCTGCGGCCGCCTCCCTGCACCATGTTGCCGTTGTTGTCATACTGGTAGTTGCTGCTCCCGGCCCGGGGCGCCATGACGTAGGGGGTGTTCTCGAAGCCGTTGGAGAAAATGTACGACGGCGCTTCGCCCTGGGTCCGGGAGACGGCATGGGGGCCGCCGCTGCCGCCATAACTGTAGCTCAGGCCGTCCTTGCTCAGCAGGTTGCCCAGGGCGTCGTAGCTGAAATCCCGCCGGTAGGGGCTGACACGGTCGTCGGTGGTGACGCCGGTCAGGCGGTTGAGGACGTCATAGTCGAAGTCTTCCCGGATGTCCTGTGCCCGGTCCCGGCGCCATCGCAGGTTGCCCAGGCTGTCGTAGCCGTAGGCCAGGTCCTGCAGGGCGCCGTTGTCCGTGAGAATCCCTTCCACCCGGCCGCTGGCCGGGTCGTAGTCGTGCAACACGTCCAGGTCGCCAATGATCTCTTCGGTAAAGGCGCCATCGGCGTTGGTCTGGCGACCGTTCCAGTAAACGGCGCCGGTGGCGGCGTCTTCCACGTAGGCCAGATAGCCCTGGCCGTTGTAGTGGTAATCCAGGCTCACCTGGCCTCCGGCGTATAGGCGGCGCGCTATGCGCCCATAGCTGTCGAAGGTGAGCGATTCGCTGTAGCTGGCGCCGTGGCTGTCCAGGATGGTTCCGTCGAGAGTCTTGTCGATGTAGGTGTCGGTCCGGTTCCGGCGGCCCAGGTCATCATAGAAATACGCCCGCTGGTAATGACGGCTGCTCTCGCCGGTCAGCTTGCCCAGGGATTTTCCCCGCTCGGGATTGTCCCATTCCCAGGTTTCCAGGGTGTTGGCCCGGTTCCCTTCCACGTAGCGTTCACGCAGGCGGCCCAGGGCGTCATAGCTCATGACCAGGGTCTGTCCCTTGGCATCGGTCTGGCGAATCAGTTCTCCCAATCCGTTGTAGGCATAGGCCCACAACCCCATGTCCGGATCGTCTTGCCACAATTTGTCGCCCCGCAAAGTGTAGGCGATGGTGGTGTGGTTGCCATGGGCATCGGTGATCCCGGTCCGGTTGCCGGTGGCGTCATAGGTAAAATTCATCCAGTTGCCCAGGGCGTCACGCACGGCCAGCTTCTGCCCCAGGGCGTTGGTTATCACGATGTTTACCTGGTCGGGGGCTCTTACCGGTCCGTGGTCTGTCTGGTAGGTAACCTCGGTGGTGGTGGTGATGCGCTGTCCCCGGCGGGAAGGCGTGTGAGACACACCGTATTCATACGTGGTCGTGCCGTTGACCGGCGAGGAGACTTTTGTGGGGCGGTTGAGGATGTCATAGCGGGTGGTTGTCCAGTAGGTGGCATTATACTCCGTCTATCTGTTTCTTCTGCTGTCGGCCGTTCAAGAAGGTATACAAGACGGTACCGTCCTCACACGTAAGGTAGCCCTGCTGAGCGCCCACCTCGGTTTGTCCCTGTTGAGGCGGGTGCGCCCACCGGTGTCTTCGGCTGAGGCTCCTCATTTCCAGCAGGGTCGCCTGAGCCACCGGCGGCAACACATCGGGGTGATGGACAGCCCATGATGTTGAACCATCCCGCTATCTGTTGTACATAGAGAACCGGCAATCGAACCAGGGTGGCTTCCTGACCACAGATTTAGATTGAACCCCTACATCAATTGGGGTATAAAAGCAAGTGGGTCGTCTTGTGTTGGCGTATAGGCACAAGAAGCCAGGGAAGAGGATCATCGCTTCGCGATGATCAGAGTTGAACGAGCATAGCGGATAGACCAAGAGCCAAACCCTTAGCCATCCACCATCTAAAAAAATATGGCGGAGAGCGAGGGATTGGCTCCCTGCGGTCGCCTCTGCTACGCGCTGCCGCGCTTCGCGGTCGAACCCGGCTTGTTTGAATCGAGGGTTCGAATCCGATCCTTTTCCCGGTCTGTGCCTACTGCGGCACCAGACCAAGATCTCAATGTATGGCGGAGAGCGAGGGATTGGCTCCCTGCGGTCGCCTCTGCTACGCGCTGCCGCGCTTCGCGGTCGAACCCGGCTTGTTTGAATCGAGGGTTCGAATCCGATCCTTTTCCCGGTCTGTGCCTACTGCGGCACCAGACCAAGATCTCAATGTATGGCGGAGAGCGAGGGATTCGAACCCTCGATACGCGTTAACGTATACACCCTTAGCAGGGGTGCGCCTTCAGCCACTCGGCCAGCTCTCCAGAGTTACTCTCATGTTGCACGGTGGTCAGGTTCCTTACCAGACCCCGTCAAACCATGAGGGCGGCTATTCTAGCCGCCCTCATGGTTTTTTTCCAGCCTTTATGCCTCTTCTTCGATTCCGGTATCCGTCTCTGCTTCTCCCAGGCCTTCTCCCGCCTGTTCAGCCTTGATGCGCTCGTAGATTTCTTCCCTGTGCACAGAGATGTCCCGGGGCGCGTTGACCCCGATTCGTACCTGGTTACCTTTGACGCCCAGTACAGTAACAGTGACGTCATCACCGATCATCAGGGTTTCACCAACCCTGCGAGTCAATATCAACATAATTACTACTCTCCATATTCCATTGTGCCCTTCATCCTGTTTCCTGAATCCGGGTACATTAAATTAACGAACCAAGCCTTTCGCTATTACAAATATAGCGAAGTTATAGTGAAGTGCGCGATTTTACCAAAAGGGTGACTGAAAAAAACGGTGCGGTAGTAGTGTTTCCCGGTGACAAAAGTCAGCTTTTTGCTGAAATACCGGAAAAATACCCATCCTTGGGAATCAGGCCTCGATTTTGTCCAGGCCGAAGGCTTCGTGCAGTGTCCGGACTCCAAGTTCCAGGTATTTCTCGTCCACGATGACTGAAACCTTGATTTCAGAGGTGGATATCATCTGGATGTTGATCTGCTCTTTGGCCAAGGCCTTGAACATGTTGCTGGCAATGGCCGCATGGGAACGCATGCCCACGCCCACCAGGGCGATCTTTACGATCCTGTCGTCGGCCTCGACTTCCCGGGCGCCCAGTTCGTCTGCGGTCCTGCGCAGGATATCCAGGGCATTGGCCAGGTCGTTGCGATGTACGGTGAAGGTGAAATCAGTGGTGCCGTCCTTGCCGATGTTCTGTACGATCATGTCGACTTCGATATTGGCCTCGCCGATGGGCCCCAGTATCTGGTAGGCCACGCCCGGATGATCGGGCACGCCCCGAATGGTCAGCTTGGCCTCGTCCCGGCTGAATGCAATGCCTGAAATTTTCGCCTTTTCCACGTCTTCTTCCTCCAGGGTGATGAGGGTGCCCTCACCTTCTTCAAAACTCGACAGCACCCGCAGGGGCACGTTGTATTTTCCGGCAAACTCCACAGAGCGGATCTGCAGCACCTTGGAGCCTGAGCTGGCCAGCTCCAGCATTTCTTCGAAGGTGATGCGGTCCAGCTTGCGCGCCTTGGGCTCGACGCGGGGATCCGTGGTGTACACACCATCCACATCGGTGAATATCTGACACTCGTCGGCATTCAGGGCCGCCGCCATGGCCACGGCCGTGGTATCGGAACCGCCACGCCCCAGGGTGGTGATGTTGCCATTTTCGTCCGTCCCCTGGAATCCGGCGACCACCACCACACGGCCTGCTTCCAAGTCTGCCTTCACCCGTTCCCCGTCGATATCCAGGATACGCGCCTTACTGTGAGCGCTGTCGGTGCGGATGTGTACCTGGCCACCGGTATAGGAACGCGCGTCCACGCCCAGGTGATGCAGGGCCATGGACAACAGGGCAATGGTAACCTGCTCTCCCGTGGACAGCAGCACGTCCATTTCCCGGGCACTGGGCCTGGGCGTGATTTCCTCCGCCAGGGCAATGAGTCGGTTGGTTTCGCCGGACATGGCGGAAACCACCACCACGACCTGGTTACCCGCGTCGTGGTATTTCTTGACCTTTTCGGCAACCGCCTGGATGCGCTCGGTGCTGCCCACCGAGGTGCCACCGTATTTTTGAACTATCAATGCCATAACATTTCTTCCGATACAAAACAGCCCGGTATCCACCGGGCTGCGGGAACGAATCCGGCCAACCCGGCCTACAGCCTCTCCCGCACCCAGGGTTCCACCGAGGCCAGGGCCTTGGGCAGGGCCTCTGGCTTGCTGCCGCCGGCCTGGGCCATATCCGGACGGCCGCCGCCCTTGCCGTCCACCTGCTCGGCAACCATCTTCACCAGGTCGCCGGCCTTGATCCTGTCCGTGCGGTCCTTGGTGACACCGGCCACCAGGCTGACCTTGCCATCATTGGCCGCCGCCAGGACGATGACCGCAGAGCCCAGCTTGTTCTTGAGCTGGTCCAGGGTGTCACGCAGGGTCTTCACGTCCGCCCCTTCCAGGCTGGCTGCCAGCACCCTGGTGTCTCCCAGCTCCACGGCCTGGCTGGCCAGGTCGGAACCGGCGGCGGACGCCAGCTTGGCTTTCAAACGTTCGATCTCCTTTTCCTGTTGGCGGGATTTTTCCACCAGGGCCTGAACCTTGTCATCCGTGTCCTCCAGACCGGATTTCACCAAAGAGGCGATCTGCTGCAAACGGGCCTCGGTCTGCTCCACCCACTCGATGGCGCGCTCGCCGGTGACCGCCTCGATGCGGCGCACCCCCGAGGCAATGCCGCTCTCGCTGACGATCTTGAACAGGCCGATATCGCCCACGGCGCGCACATGGGTACCGCCGCACAGCTCCGTGGAAAAATCGCCCATGCGCAGCACCCGCACCTGATCGTCGTATTTCTCGCCAAACAAAGCCATGGCGCCAGCCTGCTTGGCGTCTTCCAGGGCCATGATGCGGGTTTCCACCATGTAGTTGTTGCGAATCTGCTCATTGACCAGCTGCTCGATGGCCGCCAGCTGCTCCCGGGTGACAGGCTCGAAATGAGCAAAATCGAAACGCAGGCGCTCGGCATCCACCAGGGAGCCTTTCTGCTGCACATGGTCACCGAGAATCTGGCGCAGGGCCGCGTGCAGCAAATGGGTGGCGGAGTGGTTGAGGGCAATGCGGCGCCGGTTGACCTCGTCCACCCGGGCCAGCACGGTATCACCCACGTGCAATTCACCGGCGGTGAGCCTGCCGATGTGCCCAAACACGGAACCACCCTGCTTGCGGGTATCACTGACCTCGAACCGGGTATCGCTGCCGGGCACCAGCAGTTCACCCCTGTCCCCCACCTGGCCACCGGACTCGGCGTAGAAAGGCGTCTTGTCCAGCACCACCATGCCTTCGGCGCCGGAAGCCAGGCTGTCCACGGCTTCGCCGTCGTGGAACAGGCCGATGACTGTGGCTTCTTCCTCCAGGCGTTCGTAGCCGGTGAAATCTGTCTTGCCATCCAGGGCGATATCGGCCTGTTGATCCACACCAAACTGACTGGCTGCCCGGGCGCGGGCGCGCTGGGCTTCCATTTCCCGGTCGAAACCCGCCTCATCGATGGTCAGGCCGCGCTCCCGGGCGATGTCCGCCGTGAGATCGGCGGGAAAACCATAGGTATCATAGAGCTTGAACACCAGCTCGCCAGGAATGGTCTTGCCGGAAAGGCCGCCGATGGCCTCCTCGAGAATCTTCATGCCCTGTTCGATGGTTTCGGCAAAACGCTCCTCCTCCACCTTGAGTACGCGCTTCACCATCTCCCGGGCCTTCACCAGCTCGGGATAGGCGTCGCCCATCTGCTCGCACAAGGCATCCACCAGCTGGTAAAAGAAAGGCTGTTTCTGCCCCAGCTGGTATCCATGGCGAATGGCCCGGCGAATGATGCGCCGCAGCACATAGCCCCGCCCTTCGTTGGAAGGCGTCACGCCATCGACAATGAGGAAGGCGCAGGAACGGATGTGATCGGCGATGACGCGCAGGGATTTGCTTTCGAGATCCGTGGCGCCGGTGACTTCGGCGGCTGCGCGAATCAGGGCCTGAAACAGGTCGATCTCATAATTGGAATGCACACCCTGCATGACCGCCGCCAGGCGCTCCAGCCCCATGCCGGTATCCACGGAAGGCTTGGGCAATGAGGTCATGTTGCCCTCGGCGTCGCGGTTGTACTGCATGAACACCAGGTTCCAGATTTCAATGTAGCGGTCGCCATCTTCCTCGGGCGTGCCCGGAGGACCGCCTTCCACTTCCTCGCCATGGTCGTAGAAGATCTCGGAACAGGGACCACAGGGCCCGGTGTCGCCCATGCTCCAGAAATTGTCGCTCTCGAAAGGCTTGCCGCCAGGCTTGTCGCCAATGCGGCTGAAACGCGCGGCGTCCACGCCGATTTCATTCAGCCAGATGTCCGCGGCCTCGTCGTCCTGGTCATAGACCGTGACCCAGAGCTTTTCCGGCGCCAGGCCCATCACCTGAGTAAGAAATTCCCAGGCGAACTGAATAGCCTCGCGCTTGAAGTAGTCACCAAAGCTGAAGTTGCCCAGCATCTCGAAGAAGGTGTGATGCCGGGCGGTGTAACCGACATTCTCCAGGTCGTTGTGCTTGCCGCCAGCACGCACACAGCGCTGGGATGAAGCCGCGCGAACATAGTCACGCTTCTCCTTGCCCAGGAACAGGTCCTTGAACTGCACCATGCCGGCGTTGGTGAACAGCAGGGTGGGATCATTGGCAGGCACCAGGGAGCTGGACTCCACGATGGTGTGTCCCTTGCCGGCAAAATAATCGAGAAATGCCTGTCGGATTTCAGCGCTGGTTTTCATGTGTGGCCGTTGGATGAATACAAGGCGGTAAATGTTATGCAGTCCGGGGCAAAATGTCACCCTGAAATTGCGGGCAAACTGCGAAATATCAACGAATAACGGGCCGACAGGCCTATGCCGGGAAGGAAGAAGTGTCACCCTCGCGGGTATTGTTGCGCTTTGTCCGGCGTTAAACCGACCGGCAAAGCACAACATACTCGATAACGGCGGCCATGAAGGCTACATTTATGCTTCTGCATAACGTTAAAAATCTGTATTTGTAGGTCGGACTTCAGTCCGACATTACTCCGTAGTGGCCAATGTTGTCGGGCTGAAGCCCGACCTACGTTCATGACACAAAGCGGCATCACGCAAAGAGCATTAAATCAATAACTTAAGTCTATTTTCACATTAACCAAACAGGTACTCGTTGATCATCCAGGAAGGAAATCCCCGGGAGGTCAGGAAACGCCCCCGGCGGGCCATTTCCCGGCGGTCTTCAGGGGGGTGGGCGCCAAACTTGCGTTGCGCCACCTCCTGCATGAGGGACTGCCATTCTCCGTTATCGAACCCGTCCAGTTCCCGGGAAATGAGCCCGTCGCCAATGCCCCGCTCCGCCAGTTCCGCCCGGATGCGCAACGGGCCGTACCCCTTGTTGCGGCGGGAATGGACGTACTGCTCGGCAAAGCGCTCGTCGCTCTGCAATCCCTTAGCGGCCAGCTCATCCAGCACTTGCGCCACAATCTCCGATGGATGACGCCTTTCCAGCTTGCGCACCAGTTCCGCCCGGCTGTGCTCCCGCATGGCCAGCAGGCGCACGGCGGCATGCCGCGCTTCTGTCAGCTCGTCAGTGACGTTGGGCTGCAAGGCGTCCTGGTTCAGGCCTCGTCCTCCGCCCCGGCGGCTTCTTCCTCGGTCTTGCCGGTATCCGGGAACACCTCAGCACGAATCCTCGTCTCGATGTCCGCAGCGATCTCGGGATGTTCCTTGAGGAAGTTGCGCACGTTCTCCTTGCCCTGGCCGATACGCTCGCCATTGTAGGAATACCAGGCGCCGGATTTCTCCACCAAACCATGTTTGACGCCAAGATCAATGATTTCCCCTTCCCGGGAAATGCCCTCACCATAGAGAATCTGGAACTCCACCTGCTTGAACGGCGGCGCCACCTTGTTCTTCACCACTTTCACGCGGGTTTCGTTGCCAATCACCTCGTCGCCTTTCTTGATGGCGCCAATGCGGCGGATGTCCATGCGCACGGAGGCATAGAACTTGAGCGCATTGCCGCCGGTGGTGGTTTCCGGGCTGCCGAACATGACGCCGATCTTCATGCGGATCTGGTTGATGAAGATGACGATACAGTTGGAGCGCTTGATGTTGGCCGTGAGCTTGCGCAGGGCCTGGGACATGAGGCGCGCCTGCAGGCCCACGTGGGAATCGCCCATGTCGCCTTCGATTTCCGCCTTGGGGGTCAGGGCCGCCACGGAATCCACCACCACCACGTCCACGGCGCCGGAGCGCACCAGCATGTCGGTGATTTCCAGGGCCTGCTCCCCGGTGTCCGGCTGGGATACCAGCAGTTCGTCCATGTCCACCCCCAGTTTTTCCGCGTACTGAGGGTCCAGGGCATGTTCGGCGTCAACGAAGGCGCAGGTGCCGCCCTTCTTCTGAGCCTCGGCCACGATATGCAGAGTGAGGGTGGTCTTGCCCGAGGATTCCGGGCCATAGATCTCCACCACGCGCCCCTTGGGTACGCCGCCTATGCCCAGGGCGATATCCAGCCCCAGGGACCCGGTAGAAATGGCCTCGACATTGCCGATGGCGCTTCCATCGCCCATGCGCATGACAGAGCCCTTGCCAAACTGTTTCTCGATCTGGCTCAGTGCCGCTGCCAGTGCCTTTTTACGATTCTCATCCATTTTGCTTCACCCGTGTTCTATCAGTTGGTTTACCACTGCAGAGAAGAATTCTAATATGTTCTCCTTTTGTTTTCCAGTGTTTTTTGTATCGGGGTACAGTATATGCAGGCCAGTGGCTCAGGAGATGAGCCTGTAAGGAAAATTTCTCAGGCATCGAGCGGCCAGGTTTCCACCACCCGGTACCAGGGCGGCTCCCCCCCGGGACGTGATTCCACCAGGGCAAAACGCTCCACCGGCCAGCGCACGGGGTGCTCAAGGCGGATGATGCCGGAAGGCGAAGTCTTGCGCACCAGGGTCACATGAGGGCGGTAGGAACGGCTTTCCCGGGGAAAGCCGCAGGATTCGAGACTGGCCGCCAAATCGGCCACCAGCCCCGACAGCGCGGCAGGTGTCTCGTCCGGTCCCGCCCAGGCAATACGCGGCCTGGACCAGTAATCCAGGCGGGTGATTACCAGTTCGAAGGGCTGTGCCACGACCTGATCTGCCGCATTGCTGATGCAGCCCTGCCGGTCCGGCTCCACGGCACCGAGAAACTGCAGGGTCATGTGCAGGTCCTCGCCGTGAACCCAGTTGCCCTCACCCTGGGGCAGCAGGGTCTGCAGGGCCGCCAGCTCCCGCCGGACCTGTTCATCCGGCCACAGGGCAAAGAACAGGCGGCGGTTTCTACGGCTCAAGTCCCCCTCCCAGCCCCTTCAGGGCATGAATCACCGTCTGCCGCCGCACTGCTTCCCGGTTGCCGGGAAACCAGCGCCGTTCCGCGCGAACACCATTTCCGTCCGCCCAGGCCAGCCACACCGTGCCCACGGGCTTGTGGTCACTGCCGCCATCAGGGCCGGCGATACCGCTCACCGCCACTGCCACATCAGCGCGGCTGTGCGCCAGGGCGCCAGCCGCCATCTCCCGCACCACCTGCTCGCTCACGGCGCCAAAGTACGCCAGAGTATCCGCCCGCACACCCAGCATGTCCCTTTTGGCCTGGTTGCTGTAGGTGACGAAGCCCCGCTCGAACCACTGGCTGGAGCCGGGAATGTCCGTCATCACCTTGGCGATCCAGCCGCCGGTACAGGACTCCGCTGCGGCCATGCTCAGGCCCCTGTCCCGCAGCAGCCTGCCCGTCTGCCGGGCCAGCTGTTCCAGTTGGGCGTCTTGCATTACACTTCTCCCCTTTCCATCAGCTTTCTCATATCGACATGAACGATCAAGGCATTTTGCTGGAGCGTAACCCCTCTCCCATGAAACTGGAAGTCCTGGGCGTGGAAAACTGGGGCATCTGGAAAAAGGAGAAGTCCACTTTCGACTGGACCTACCACCAGCAGGAAACCTGCTACATCACCCGGGGACGCTTCATCGTCACCCCCGAGGGGGGCGAGCCCATGGAGTTCCGGCGGGGTGACCTCATCACCTTCCCGGCAGGCATGAAATGCACCTGGGAGATTCTGGAAGACGTGGAAAAATACTACGACTTCCAGTAAGCCCGTGCCCGCCGCCAGCAAACATACCCCCATGATGCAGCAGTACCTGCGCATCAAGGCGGATTATCCCCAGATGCTGCTGTTCTACCGCATGGGGGATTTCTACGAGCTGTTCTACGATGACGCGGAAAAGGCCGCCCGCCTGCTGGACATCACCCTCACCGCCCGGGGCAAGTCCGCGGGCCGGCCCATTCCCATGGCGGGCATTCCCTATCATGCGGCGGAGAATTACCTGGCGCGTCTCATCCGTCAGGGCGAATCCGTGGCCATCTGCGAACAGGTGGGCGACCCGGCCAAATCCAAAGGCCCCGTGGAGCGCAAGGTGGTGCGCATCGTCACCCCCGGCACGGTCACCGACGAGGCCCTGCTGGAAGAACGCCAGGACAACCTCTTGGCCGCCCTGTGGGAAGGCGACGGTCGCTACGGCCTGGCCTGCCTGGACCTGGGCAGCGGCCGCTTCAGCATACAGGAGCCGGACAGCGCGGAAGCTCTGGCGGGGGAACTGGAACGCCTCAAGCCCGCGGAACTGCTGCTGGAGGAAGACTGGAGCCTGCCGCCGGGCGCGCCGGAGATTCGCGGCATCACCCACCGTCCCGCCTGGCATTTCGACCTGGATTCCGCCCGCCAGCAGCTCATCCGCCAGTTCGGCACCCAGGACCTTTCCGGTTTCGGCGTGGAAGACATGGAGCTGGCCCTGATGGCCGCTGGCGCCCTGCTGCACTACGTGAAGGAAACCCAGCAGGCCGCCCTGCCCCATATCACCGCCCTGCGCGTGGAAAGCCGGGACCAGGCCCTGGTCATCGATGCCGCCACCCGGCGCAACCTGGAGCTGGACCAGTCCCAGTCCGGCCAGAAGCGCCACTCCCTGGCGGGTCTGCTGGACCAGACCGCCACCGCCATGGGCAGCCGTCTGCTGCGCCGCTGGATCAACCGCCCCCTGCGCGACCAGGCCGCCATCACCGCCCGCCACGATGCCATCGCCGCGTTTCTCGAACAGGACCGCCTGGATGAACTCCAGGGCATCCTGCGCGGCGTGGGCGATATCGAACGCATCCTCGCCCGGGTGGCCCTGAAGACCGCCCGCCCCCGGGACCTGGCCACCCTGCGCGACTCCCTGGCCCGGCTGCCCGAGCTGCAACAGGTCCTGGCCGGGCTGGAATCCCCTCTGGTCCGCGAGCTGGCCGGCCAGGCGGGCAGGCATCCGGACGTGGTGGACCTGCTGCGCCGGGCCATCCGGGAGAACCCGCCCATGCTCATCCGCGACGGCGGCGTGCTGGCGGAAGGCTGGGACAGCCAGCTGGACGAGCTGCGCCACCTGTCGCAGAACGCCGACCAGTTTCTCCTGGACCTGGAGGCCCGGGAGCGGGAGCGCACGGGCATCGCTTCCCTCAAGGTGAGCTACAACCGGGTGCATGGCTATTACATCGAAATCAGCAAGACCCACGCCGACCAGGCGCCGCCGGACTATGTGCGGCGGCAGACCCTCAAGTCCGCGGAACGCTTCATCACCCCGGAACTAAAAAAGTTCGAAGACCAGGTACTCTCCGCCCGGGAGCGCGCCCTGGCCCGGGAAAAGGCCCTGTACGACGAGCTGCTGGACCATCTGCAGCCGGAAATCGCGCCCCTGCAGCGCTGCGCCGAGGCCCTGGCCGCCCTGGACGTGCTCATCAACCTGGCGGAGCGCGCCGTCGAGCTGAACCTCAGCCGCCCCCGGCTCACCCGGGAAACAGGCATGCACATCGAGGAAGGGCGGCATCCCGTGGTGGAACAGTCCCTGGAATCGCCTTTCGTGCCCAACGACCTGCATTTCGACGACCAGCGGCGCATGCTCATCGTCACCGGCCCCAACATGGGGGGCAAATCCACCTACATGCGCCAGTGCGCCCTCATCGTCATCATGGCCTGCGCCGGCAGCTTCGTGCCCGCCCGGGAAGCGCGCATCGGCCCTGTTGACCGCATTTTCTCGCGCATCGGCGCCTCCGACGACCTGGCCGGGGGACGCTCCACCTTCATGGTGGAAATGGAGGAAACCGCCAATATCCTGCACAACGCCACCCGGGAGTCCCTGGTGCTCATGGACGAGGTGGGACGCGGCACCAGCACCTTCGACGGCCTGTCCCTGGCCTGGGCCTGCGCCGTGGAGCTGGCCACCCGCATCCAGGCCTGCACCCTGTTCGCCACCCATTATTTTGAATTGACCACCCTGCCCGAGGAGCATCCCGGCGTGGCCAACGTGCATCTGGACGCCGTGGAGCACGGCGAAGGCATCGTGTTCATGCATGCGGTGAAGGAAGGCCCGGCCAACCAGAGTTACGGCCTGCAGGTGGCGGCCTTGGCGGGGGTGCCCAGGGAAGTCATACAGCGGGCGCGCAAACGCCTGCGGGAGCTGGAGAACGCGGCGCGGCGGCACGCGGAGCGGGACACGCCCCAGCTTGCCCTGCAACTGGCGGAAGAACCGCCGGCGCCCTCATCACCAGCCCTGGACAGACTGAAGGAAATCGACCCTGACGAACTGACGCCCCGTCAGGCCCTGGAACTGCTTTATGAACTGAAAAAACTGTAGGACGACAACGAGGCAAGGCCGAACCGAAGCCCGATCCACGGGAAAATCTATTCCTGACCGCCAGCGGAAAGCATGGGCCTGGCCAGCACCAGGGAGATATTGTCCCGGCCTCCCCCGTCCTTGGCCGCCTGCACCAGGGCCCGGGCGCGGCTCTCCAGGGAAAGCTCATCGCGGCACATGAGCTGCTGGATGGTGGATTCCTTCACCGGCCCTGTCAGGCCGTCACTGCAGAACAGGAACAAGTCGTTCTCGCGCACCGCCGCTTCATTCACGTCCACGTTGATCTCCAGAGTGAAGCCCAGGCTGCGGGTAAGCACATTCTCTCCCACCCCGGCCTCTTTGGCCTCGCCCCGGTTGGGGAAAATGCCATGATCCAGCACT
This sequence comes from Sedimenticola sp., assembly GCA_027026755.1. Classification (GTDB taxonomy): domain Bacteria; phylum Pseudomonadota; class Gammaproteobacteria; order Chromatiales; family Chromatiaceae; genus Thiolapillus. The sequence goes on from JALVNE010000275.1 coordinate 17,966, forward strand.
TCCTGCATGAGGGAGTGGTCGCGGGTCAGCTGCATGAGCTTCTTGTTGCGCAACAGATAGATGCGCGAATCTCCCACGTGGGCATAGAAGATACGGTCATCATGGAACAGGGCCAGCACCAGGGTGGTGCCCATGCCCTTCAGCTCCTCTTTGCTTTTGGCCAGGGTGTACACGGACTGGTTGGCCCGCTCCACGGCCTGGCCGATGTGCATCAGGCACTGCAGTGTGTCCATATCGGCAAAACGCTGGGCATGACGCAGTTCCTCCACCGCCACTTCCACCGCCACTTCGGCTGCCACTTCACCCGCCAGATGCCCCCCCATGCCGTCGGCCAGGGCAACGATGCCCTGCTCGGGCATGGCGAAGAGATAGTCTTCGTTGATCTTTCTCACCAGCCCCACATCCGAGGCGCTGGCGATATCCAGCGGAATAGCGCTCATGACAGGTTTATTTCTTCCCCAGCCCCCTGGCATCGAGCAACTGCCTGAGACGCTTGGGCGGTACGTAGCCGGGGATCAACTCGCCATTTTCCAGCACCAGGGCCGGCGTACCGGAAACCCCCACGACTTTGCCCAGGGCAAACTGCTCGGCCACGGGATTGTCACAGGTCTTTTTCTCCACCGGCTTGCCCTGCTTGGCTTCGCTCATGGCCTTCTTCCGGTCGTCGGCACACCACACGCCAATAGCCTTCCTGCCTGATTCGCTGTTTACGCCAGCCCGGGGATAAGCCATGTAACGAACCTCTATACCTTCCTTGTTGTACTGGTCGATCTGGGAATGCAGCTTGCGGCAGTATCCACAATCGATATCCGTGAAAACATTGATGACATGCTTTTCCTTGCCAGTACCAAAAACGATCATGTCCTTTTCATCAACCGCATCGATAAGTTTCTTGCGCGCTGCGGATACCTTTTCTTCCGTCAGATCCTTACTGGTCTCGAGGTCGGTCATCTTTCCCTGAATGAAATACCTGCCGTCAGCGGACACGTAATACAGCCGTGCGCCGATGAGCACCTCGTACAGGCCGGGAACGGGGGAAGCCTGAACACTGTCCAGCTTGATGTCGCCCAGGTGCTTGGCCAGGACGGCACGTATCTTCGCAATGTTGGGGTCGGAAGGCACTTCCAGGGCGCTGGCAGTTGCGGCGGCAAACAGCACCAGGCCGAAGAACAGATGACGAAAAGCAGGAATATAGGACATGATCGTTAAGGGTACCCGATGTTTGCAGTCAAATGGTATTGGAGCCGCATTGTAACTGGAAGTTCCAGCTCCTGCTCCGCGAGTATGCGCAATCCGGGCAGGGTTCACGCTATCCACGGGGGTGGTGGGCGGCATGGAGCTGTTTGAGCCGCTCTCTGGCCACATGGGTATAGATCTGGGTGGTGGACAGGTCGCTGTGCCCCAGCAGCAGTTGCACCACGCGCAGGTCGGCCCCATGGTTGACCAGGTGGGTGGCGAAGGCATGACGCAGGGTATGGGGTGACAAGTGCTTGCGTATGCCTGCGGTCAGGGCGTGCTTCCGGATCCGGTACCAGAAAGCCTGACGGGTCATCCCCGATCCCCGGCGGGTGGGAAAAAGGGCATCGCAGACCCTCGCCCCCAGCAGTTCTTGTCGCGGCCCCTGCATGAAGCGCCGCACCCATTCCTGGGCTTCGTCCCCCATGGGTACCAGACGCTCCTTGCCGCCCTTTCCGGTGATGCGCACCAGCCCCTGGCTGAGACTGACCTGGTCCGGACGCAGGTTGATCAGCTCCGAAACCCGCAGCCCGGTGGCATAGAGCAGCTCCAGCATGCAGCGGTCCCTGAACCCCTCGGCCGTATCCGTGTCCGGCGCTTCCAGCAGCGCCACCACCTCGGCTTCGCTCAGGGTTTTTGGCAGGGGGCGTCCCAGGCGCGGCGCCTGGATATCCAGGCTGGGATCCACTGGCACCCAGCCTTCCCGCAGGGCGTACTGAAAGAACTGGCGCAGGGCAGACAGGCGGCGGGCGCTGCTGCGGGCGCTCTGCCCCGACGACACCAGGCTGGCGAGCCAGGACAGGAGATGCTCCTGGCGGGCGTGAAGCAGGGAAACCCTCTGGTTTTCCTGGAGCCATTTGGAAGCATGGCGCAGGTCGGAACCGTAGGAGGAAAGCGTGTTCTTCGACAGTCCCCGCTCCAGCCAGAGCATATCCGTGAACTGGGCAATGGCCTCGTCGTCATTCATGTTCAAGCAGCCAACGCTTGATATCCATCCAGCGTCCGCTGGTATGGCCGGCAAATCCCCCATGACCATTGGCCGCCACCACCCGGTGGCAAGGAATCAGCAGGGGGATGGGGTTGCTGCGGCAGGCGCCACCGATGGCGCGGGGGCTGCTGCCCAGTTCCCGGGCCAGCGCCCCATAGGTACGGGTCTGGCCCGGCAGGATGTCCAGCAGGGCCTGCCAGACACGGCGTTGAAAGACCGTTCCTTCGGGTTCCAGGGCGACAAACCTGGGCCAGTCTCCGCCTTTCAGCCAGCCTGCCAGCGCCTCGCAGGCCTGGTTTGCAAGGGCATTTTCGCCGTTTCTGATCAACCTGGGACGATTTTCCAGAATCCTGACGCGCGTCACTGCCAATTCCGTGGCGGCAATGGCCACCCAACCGACAGGGGTCAGGCAGGCTGCCTGGTATTCCTCCATGGGAAGCTTGTCTGTCATAATCCTTTCCTGCCGCCGGCTGGACGATGAACCCGAAAAACATGTCAGACGATTATCAGGAACTTTCCCTTCACCTGCAACGCATGGAGGACGAGCTGCGTGCCCTGGGCTGGTGGTCGGATGCCCCGCCGGATGCCCACGCCATGGCCAGCACCGCCCCTTTCTGCCACGACCGCATGGCATTTCATCAGTGGCTGCAATGGGTGATGCTCCCCGGTTTCCGGCGGCTCATCAAACAGGAATCATCCTTGCCCCGGGAATGCGCCATCGCCCCCATGGCGGAAATGGCCTGGCGGGAGGAAGATCCCGGCCGGATACGCGAGCTGGTGCGTATCCTCAGGGACATCGACAGCCAGGTCAGCAGCCGTTGATTTTCCATGCCCGTCCCAGCGGAAAGTTTTCCACACAAGCTGTGGATAACTCTGTCAGAAAAATGCGTAAAGTGGACAATATCCGCGTCGCTCAGGGAAAAACCTTAAATTGACCATTTTTTGAACAAATCACAATTTATTTATTTTTAACAACAAGTTACAAATACTTCATAAGAACTGACTTTTACAGTTTTCCCTAACCCAAACTTTTGGGCACACGGAAAAGCCGCTTGTGTATAACAATCAGTAGCAAATGAGCGGGATCCCGGTAGAATGTCCACCGTGAAACAGGCTTCCAACAACTTCTGGCAATACAAGACCCTGGCGGAAATGAGCCCGGAGGAGTGGGAATCCCTCTGCGACCGCTGCGCCAAGTGCTGCCTGCACCGGCTGGAGGACGAGGACACCCGGGAGATCTATTTCACCAACGTGCACTGCCGCCTGCTGGACACGGCAACCAGCCGTTGTTCCGACTACGAAAACCGCTCCACCCGGGTGAGCGACTGCGTGACCATCACCCTCGACACCCTGGACGACCCCTACTGGCTGCCCAGCACCTGCGCCTACCGCCTGTTGGCCGAAGGCAAGCCCCTGCCGGACTGGCACCCCCTGGTATCCGGCGACCCCGAGTCGGTTTACCGTTCCGGCAACGGCATCACCGGCCGCACCATCTGCGAGGATGACGCCGACCGCCTGGACTGCCACCTCATCGACTGGATCAAGTAATGGCCCAGGGCAGCCAGGTCTATCATGTTCAGATACAACTGGCGGATACGGACAAGGGGCAGTATGCCGATCTGCAGTTCAGCACGCCGCAACATCCCTCGGAAACCATTGAACGACTCATACTGCGCCTCCTCGCCTACGCCCTGCTCTACGAAGAAGGCATGGATTTTCGCAAGGGAGGCGTCAGTCAGGGGGAGGAGCCCGACCTGAGCGTCCACGATCTCACCGGCGAGCTGCGGCACTGGATAGAAATCGGCACCCCGGCGGAACAACGGCTGCGGAAAGCGGCAAGACACAGCCCCCGGGTCACCGTGGTCACCCACGATGGCCTGCTACGCCGCTGGCAGAGCCAGCATGGAGGAAAGCTGCCGGCTTTCGACGGCAGAATACTGTGTCTGCAGGCGGACCTGGTGGAAAACCTGGGGCTGGCCCTGCCACGCCGCATTCAATGGCAAATGACCATCTCGGGGGGAATGCTTTATTTGGACACGGGGGACAGCCACTACTCCAGCAGCAGCATCCACTGCGCCAGTAATGAATTTCCGGAGATCCGATGATGCCCGAACGCAAGCCCAGTCCAAACATCCAAGCCTCCAGAGCCGTCCGAATGTTGCCTGATCTTCTGGCATTCGGCTTTGGTATCGGCATGGCTTACCTGTTTCACTGGGAAACCCGCGACCTGGTATGGAGCCTGTGGCTGAGCAGCCTGACCATAGGCTATGTCACCATCCTGTCCACCATTGCCGGGGGCGTCTATCTTGGGTTGCGTATCGTCCGGCATGAGGATTTCCCTGCAAAGATGAAAACCGCCGCGTTATGGGGCATTCTGGGCGTGGCCCTGTTCTTTCTGGGGTTCTTCTCCCTGCATTTCTGCGCCTTTCACGCAGGCCATGCCAGTTTTCTGTCCTCTTTCTTCCCTATCCAGGGACTGCCCCCGGAGCGGTTTTCCGCCGCCTTCATGAACCCCTTGCTGTTGTGGAGCACCGCCTTTCAGTACCTGTTTCCCCTATATGGCCTGTTCCTGCTTCCCATACTGATCGCAGAGCGGGATCATGTCTTCGCCTCACTGACCAAGGCCCTGCAGCTGGCGCGCCGCATGGGGCCAGATGAGCTGAAGCCAGAGCATCTTCTGGCAGCGCGGCAACAGGCCGGAAAAAACAGGGAAATCGGCAGGCTGTTCTACCAGCCCTATCTGAATGTCATTCGCATGCACATCCTGATTTTCTTCTTTGCTTTTGCCCAGGCCTGGGGCATGGAAGGCTTCCCCATGTATGCACTGGTGTATGCCGTCTATTTCTTTCCCTGGGGCAAGCTGTTCCTGAAAACCGCGAAAGCCTGATTACAGCGCCCCACTCCTGCCTCACTCCGGTTTTGGCGCCTGCTTGTAAGGATTGGAACCATCCGGCTGGGCGCGGAAACGCCGGTAGGGCCATTGGTATTGGGCCGGATACTGGCGCGCCAGCTTCTCCACCCCGGCATTGAGCTCCGTTGCCGCCACCACCGCGTCCCGGTCCGCTATGGCATCTCCGGCCAGGTGCCCGATGACCTTGTATTCCGGCTTGCCGCCGGTGCGCACGAAGGAGATGAAATACACCGGCGCCCCGGTCTTGCGCGCAAAGCGGTTCACCAGGGTCATGGTCAAAGCCGGCACGCCAAAGAAAGGCGCGAACACCCCGCCGCCGCCTCTGGCCGTCTTGGGCTGCTGATCGGGAAGAATGACGATGAGTTCGCCTTTTCCCAAAGCCTCGTAAAGCGCCTTGATGCCATGGCGATCCGTGGGCACCATGCGGTTCTGTCCCGGCCGGTTCCTGCCTTCCAGCATCACTGATTCCAGGCCTTCCTTGCGCGGCGGCCGGTACAAGCCCGTGGCCTTGCCGATGCTGCCAAAGAAATGGGCGCTGATCTCGAAGTTGCCAAGATGGGGCATGGCGATCACCACGCCCTTGCCCCGGGACATGAGAGCGCGAATCTCCTCCGGCACCGTTCCCATATCCAGGCGCTTCAACCAGGATTCCGTGCGGCCATACCAGACCGAAGGCATCTCCAGCAGGGTGATGGCGTTCTCCTTGAGGGTGGCCCGCAGCAGTTGATCCCTTTCGTCTTCAGTCAAGGTCGGAAAACACATGCGGATATTGACCCGGGCATTCTCCCGTTCCCGGTTGGGAATCCGGTAGGCGATCGCGCCGGCCACTCCGCCAATGCCGCGCAACAACGGCAGAGGCAGCAGAGACAGAAAACGGATAAAATAGCGCAGCAGGCGGGTTTGCACGGCAAAATCAAACTATAATTCAAAATTCATTCAATACTAACCGGAAACATCCATGGATAACACAGTCCCCATCGGCCTTTCGCCCGCCAGGGCATACGAGCTGCTGCACGAAAATCCGCGTGCCGTGCTGGTGGATGTACGTTCCAGCATGGAGTTCCTGTTCGTGGGCCACCCCGTGGGCGCCGTGCACATTCCCTGGATAGACGAACCAGACTGGGACATCAATCCCGACTTCGTCACCGACATCCGCAAGCTGCTCCTGGGGGGCGTTTCCCACAGTGACGAACACCCCAGCGCCCCGATCATTCTCATCTGCCGCAGCGGCAAGCGCTCCCTGGAAGCCGGCAAGCTGCTGCTGGCATCCGGCATGACCGACGTCTATAACGTGGACGAGGGTTTCGAGGGCGATCTCAACGACCAGCACCAGCGCAGCACCATCAACGGCTGGCGTTTTCGCGGCCTTCCCTGGGAGCAGTGCTGATTCATGGCGGTATTGTCATGCGGCGATGAACCAGGCCGGCATCTCGCGAAACTCATTGCCCGGTACGGCCTGGAACTGGAATGGGTGGCGGCCGGCCAGCCCATTCCGGGCTCACATTTCGGCGATCCGGAAGCGGGACTCATCGGCAACCACCTGCTGGTGCGAAACGACACCCCCGTCCATTCAGCCTTTCACGAAACCTGTCACTATGTCTGCATGGACCAGGAAAGGCGCGCAAACCTCCATACCGATGCCGGGGGCGGCTATGACGAGGAAAACGGCGTCTGCTATCTGCAGATACTGCTCGCCGATCACCTGCCCGGGTTCGGCCGGGCACGCATGTTCGCGGACATGGACGAATGGGGCTATAGCTTCCGCCTGGGCAGCGCCTCGGCCTGGTTCCACGAAGACGCAGAAGACGCCCGCGAGTGGCTGTTGAAGTACAATCTCATCGACGAACGAGAACAACCCACATGGATGCTGCGCCGATGATCAAGAAATGCCTGTTCCCCGCCGCCGGTTACGGCACCCGTTTCCTGCCGGCCACCAAGTCCATTCCCAAGGAAATGCTGCCCGTCGTCAACAAACCCTTGATCCAGTACGGTGTCGAAGAAGCCGCCCATGCGGGCATGACGGACATCGCCATTGTCACCGGCCGGGGCAAGCACGCCATCGAGGACCTGTTCGACAACAACCGCATCATCGAGGACGCCGTACGCGGCTCCGACAAGGAAGCATTGCTGGAAGAAACCAACCATCTCATGGACAACTGTACCTTTTCCTACACCCGGCAGAAACAGATGAGGGGGCTGGGAGATGCCATTCTTTCCGGAGAACCGCTGATCGGGGATCAGCCCTTCGGCGTGGTTCTGGCCGATGATCTGTGTATCGGGGAGAAGGAAGAACACAATGTGCTGGCGCAAATGGTGAACATCTACAACAAGTATCAATGCAGCATCATCGCCATCGAGGAAGTGCCGGAAGAAGAAACCCATAAGTATGGCGTCATTGCGGGCATCGAGGTGGAGCCGGGCATCTACCATGTCAAGGAAATGGTGGAAAAACCGCCCACAGGCACCGCGCCCAGCAACCTTGCCATCATTGGCCGTTACCTGCTCACACCAGACATCTTCGACCTGCTGCGGGACCAGCCCGCGGGAACCGGCGGTGAAATCCAGATCACCGACGCCCTCGAGCGTCAGACGGAAACCAACCGGGTGATTGCTTACCGCTTCCAGGGCCGGCGTTTCGACTGCGGCAGTGTGCATGGCTTCGTGGAGGCCACCAACTATTTCTATGAAAAATGCTTTCGCTGAGAACCGGCAGCACGGCCCCAGGTGCTGAGTTTTGTCAAGGCATTTCCGTTGCCAATACCTTACTATGAGCGGGTTGCCTGCCCGGCAGCAGTAACTTATTCTTGAACGAATTGTTTGCAGGCAGATCCTGAATGTCGGAATACGCGCTCATATTGATAAGCACCGTGCTGGTGAACAACTTCGTCCTGGTGAAGTTCCTGGGACTGTGCCCCTTCATGGGCGTTTCGCGGAAGCTGGAAACCGCCATGGGCATGGGGCTGGCCACCACCTTCGTGCTCACCCTGTCCTCCGTAGCCAGTTATCTGGTGAACACCTGGATGCTGGAGCCTCTGGGAATGGAGTATATGCGCACCATCGCCTTCATCCTGGTCATTGCCGTGGTGGTGCAATTCACCGAGATGGTCATGCACAAGACCAGCCCGGTGCTCTATCAGGTGCTGGGCATCTTCCTGCCGCTGATCACCACCAACTGCGCGGTGCTGGGCGTGGCCCTGCTCAACACCCAGGAGGAGCACAACTTCGTCGAATCCGCCCTGTACGGTTTTGGCGCCGCGATAGGCTTTTCCCTGGTGCTGGTGCTGTTCGCCGCCATCCGCGAGCGGGTGAACGCCGCCGACGTGCCCGAACCCTTCAAGGGCAATGCCATTGCCCTCATCACTGCGGGCCTCATGTCCATGGCCTTCATGGGCTTCTCTGGGCTGGTGTCCAACTGAGATGCTCGCCGCGATCGTAGCCATCACCGCCCTGTCCACGGCCTTTGGCCTGTTGCTGGGCTATTCCGCCATCCGCTTCAAGGTGGACGGCGATCCCCTGGTGGACAAGATCGACGCCATCCTGCCCCAGACCCAGTGCGGTCAGTGCGGCTTCGCCGGCTGCCGCCCCTATGCCGAGGCCATCGCCGCCGGCGAGGCGGAAATCAATCGCTGTCCTCCCGGAGGCGAGGCCGGCATGCTGGCCCTGGCAGACCTGCTGGGCAAGGACCCCGTACCCTTGGAAAACGAGGAAGCCGCCAGCAAAGGCAAGATGGTGGCCCACATCCGTGAAACCGAGTGCATAGGCTGCACCCTGTGCATACAGGCCTGTCCGGTGGACGCCATCGTAGGCGCCGCCAAACAATTGCACACCGTCATTGCCAACCAATGCACCGGCTGTGAACTCTGTCTGCCGCCCTGCCCCGTGGAATGCATAGAAATGGTTCCGGTGAAGACCACCCTCAGCAATTGGAAATGGCCTTTCCCCGGTACGGAAGAACCATCCACTGTCCAGGAGTCGCAGCCATGATCACCAAGAACCCCGGGCACTGGGACTTTCACGGCGGTATCCACCGCCCCGACTGCAAATCCCTGTCAGCGGGCAAGTATCTGGGCAAGTTACCTTTGCCGGATACCCTGGTGCTGCCCCTGCAACAGCACATCGGTGCCATGGCAGAGCCCGTGGTGGAAGTGGGTGATCGCGTACTCAAGGGCCAGACCATCGCCCGGGTCACGGAATACATAGGCGCCCCCATTCATGCCCCCACCTCGGGCATCATCACCGCCATCGAGGAGCGTCCGGTCCCCCACCCCTCGGGGCTGAGCGCGCCCTGCATCGTGCTAAAGACAGACGGAAAAGACGAATGGGACGAGTTGCCCGAGCCCCTGCCATACTTCGATGACCTGGACCCTTCCCTGCTGCGGGAGCGTATCCGCTGGGCAGGCATCGTGGGCCTGGGCGGCGCGGCCTTCCCCACCAGCGTGAAGGTGAATCACGGGCCGGATCGCCCCATCCAGACCCTGGTCATCAACGGCGCCGAATGTGAGCCCTATATCACCTGCGACGACCTGCTCATGCGCGAACAGGCAGACCGCATCGTGGAGGGCATCAAGGTGCTGCTCTACGTGGTGGACGCCGGGGAATGCCTCATCGGCATCGAGGACAACAAGCCCGAGGCCATTGCCGCCATGCGCAAGGCCGTGGCCGAGTCCGGCCTGCGGGACGTGCAGGTGGTGCAAGTGCCCACCCGCTATCCCATGGGCGGCGAGAAGCAACTCATCAAGGTGCTCACGGGCAAGGAGGTGCCTTCCAACGGCATCCCTTCCGAGGTGGGCGTGATCTGCGTAAACGTGGCCACCGCCGCGGCCGTGACCGACGCGGTCATGGCGGGTCGCCCCCTCCTCAGCCGCCTGGTGACCGTGACCGGCGAGGGCGTGAACAACCCCGGCAACCTGGAAGTGCCCTTCGGCAGTTTCATGTCCCAGGTCATCGAACAGGCGGGCGGCTACAGCGACAAGGCCCACAAGCTCATCCTGGGCGGCCCCATGATGGGCTTCACCCTGGGAGACGACGAGCTGCCGGTCACCAAGGGCAGCAACTGCCTGCTGGTGGCCAGCCGCGAGGAAGCCCCGGACCCGGACAAGGCCATGCCCTGCATTCGCTGCGGCAAGTGCGTGGAGGCCTGCCCCGCCCAGCTCCTGCCCCAACAGCTGTACTGGTATGCCCGGGCAAAGGACTTCGACAAGACCCAGGAATACAATTTGTTCGACTGCATCGAATGCGGCTGCTGTTCCTGGGTCTGTCCCTCCCACATTCCCCTGGTGCAGTATTACCGGTTCGCCAAGACCGAAACCTGGGCCCTGGAGAAAGAAAAACAGCAGGCGGAAGATGCCCGCCGCCGCCACGAGGCCCGGGTGGAACGCCTGGAGCGCCTGGAGCGTGAACGCAAGGCCCGCCTGCGCCAGAAGAAGGAAGCCCTGGAAAAGAAAACCGCCGCTGGCGGCAAGGACCCCAAAAAAGCCGCCGTGGAAGCCGCCATGAAGCGCGTCGCGGAAAAGAAGGCCCGCCAGGCCAAGACCGAGACAGCCAGCGAGGAGTCCTCATGAAGTTTCCGGTTCACACCTCGCCTTATGGCACCCTGCCCAACAATGTCACCCGGGTGATGGGCGAAGTGCTGCTGGCCCTGGTGCCGGGCATCATCGCCCTGGTGTACTATTTCGGCCCGGGCGTGCTCATCAACATCAGCCTGGCCGTGACCACCGCCCTGCTTGCCGAAGCCGGCGTACTGCGCCTGCGCCATCGCCCTGTCCAGCCTGCTCTCACGGATCTCAGCGCCACAGTCACTGCCGTGCTTCTGGCCATCGCCCTGCCGCCCCTCACCCCCTGGTGGATGACCGTGCTGGGCGTGCTCTTTGCCATCGTCATGGTCAAGCACCTGTATGGCGGCCTGGGTTACAACCCCTTCAACCCTGCCATGGCTGCCTATGTGCTGCTGCTGGTGTCCTTTCCTGTGGCCATGACCCAATGGCTGCCGCCGGAAATGCTCAACGAGCATCCCCTGAATTTCAGTCAGACCCTGACGGCCATCTTCAGCGGCGGCCTGCCTGACGGTCTGACCTGGGATGCCGTAACCAGCGCCACGCCCCTGGACGCCATGCGGGAACAGCTGAAGATGAACAAGACCATCAGCGAAATCGCCCAGAATCCCATGTGGGGCGATTTTGGTGCCCGGGGTTGGGAATGGGTGGGCAACTGGTTCCTCCTCGGCGGCCTGTTCCTGCTGTGGCGAAAAGTCATCAGCTGGCACATCCCATTTTCCATGATTGCCGGGCTGCTGCTGGCTTCGGGCCTGTTCTGGCTGTTCGATCCCGAGTCCATGCCCTTCCCCGGCTTTCACCTGTTCAGCGGCGGCATGATCCTGGGCGCCTTTTTCATCGCCACGGACCCGGTCACTGCCAGCACCACCCCCAAGGGACGCATCATCTACGGCTTCCTGATTGGCGTGACCGTGTTCATCATCCGTACCTGGGGCGGCTATCCCGATGCGGTGGCCTTTGCCGTGCTGCTCATGAACATGGCGGCCCCGACCATCGACTATTACACGCGGCCCAGGGTCTTTGGCGCCCGGGAAGAAGGCCATGGCTAAGCTCGATAAGAACATTTTCATCAGCGCCGCCATCCTGGGCATCTTTGGCATTCTGGGCGCCACTTTGGTGTCTCTGACCTGGACCGCCACGGCGGAACGTATCGCCCGCAACCAGCAGGAAGCCTTTCTGCGCAACGTGTACAAGCTCATCGACAAATCGGAAATCGACAACGATTTGCTCAAGGATGTCATTACTCTGCACGAGCCCTCCCTGGCCAAAACCGACATAAGAGTGTACCGGGCACGCAAACAGGGACGTCCCGTGGCCCTGATCTTCAGTCCGGTGCAGGGACCGGGCTATGCCAGCCCCATCAATCTGATGGTTGCCGTGCGTTACGATGGCGTGCTGGGAGGCGTGCGGGTGCTGTCCCACATGGAAACCCCGGGCCTGGGCGACAAGATCGACGAGGAGAAATCCGACTGGATTCTTTCCTTCACCGGAAAATCCCTGGGCAACCCGCCACCCGACAAGTGGAAAGTGAAAAAAGACGGCGGCGTGTTCGACCAGTTCACCGGCGCCACCATCACCCCGCGCAGCGTGGTGGGCACAGTAAAGAAAGTGCTGGAGTACTACGCCAAGGAAAAGGAAAACCTGTTCAAAAAACCCGCCGAGAACATCGACGAAGTTCCCATGCATTGATGAGACGGTAATGAGAGGGGTCGGAGTCAAATCAAGGTGACAGTGGATAGATTCGATGATTTGGAAATAACCTGGTTCCTTACAAAGGCCGGGGGTGATTTGACTCCGGCCCCTGAAAAACACTGATAGGCAACG
>JALVNE010000276.1 GCA_027026755.1 Sedimenticola sp.
ATAGATATCTTCGGCCTGTGGCGTTCTCGCAAGAGACAGGCTGGAAAACAGACAGAGCCACATCCCGAGACCGACCGGCACGATTGAAAACCATCGTGGCGCAGGTTTTCTGCTGTCAAATAATGCGTAATCCATCGAATTGTTCATTTGCTTTCCTGCTCTGGTGGCGATTGACAGAAATGCCCGGTCTGCAAGGCCAGCATCCGGTCGGGCCAGGGTTGTTGGTCATTCAGCCTTGCAAGGATGGCGTGTTTCAATTCTGCGTAATGCGGGTTCAGCGAGGTGTAGAATCCCGCCTCGTTTTCAACTCCCGCTATGGGCGACCCTGTTGACTTTGCATCAAGCCGATAAAACAGCAGGGCATAAACAGGCTTTTGCTCCCGAACCACCTTCCAGCAGCGGGATTGAGCTGAAAACGGCCACCGGCCATCGACGGTCAATGGATTGCTGGCGATGAGCGACCGGCCTTTCAAAAACCCGACTGGTTTTGCCGGCAGGCCTTTGCCCGACAGGCTGACCTCGACAATGACATCCGCCCGGATTGTCTTTGTCTCCAGACCATACCAAGGCCCTGCTTGTAGCGGATTGGCGACAAAAGCCGACAGATAAAAAAGACCAGGCAGAAAATATTGGCGTGGCCTTGTGGCTTTACGGCTTGCGGGGGTGAGCAACCCTGTCATGTTTTCACCCCCGCTACACCGTTATCCAACTTCAATTACGATTCGCACTAATTGGCAACCCATAGCAAACTACCAGTACCTCTAGAAACATCCCCATTCGGAATCATTGCCCCATTAACTTTTGTTCGTTCCGAACCATCAGATTGTACGCTGTAAAGCTCTAACATACCCACTGTATCCTGGTCTGCGACATACGCCAGATACCTGCTATCCGGTGACCATTCCCATTGGTATTCATCTACGCTCCCGCCTGATACCAGCGTACCGTTCATTTTTACCCGGCCTGAACCATCGACCAGCACACTGTACAGCTCAAACACTTCATCCGTATCCTGATCTGCGCGATAGGCCAGGCGGCTGCCATCTGGTGACCATTTGAAGAAATGGTCGACATCTCCGTCCGCAACCATAGTGCCATTCATCTTCACGCGCCCCGAGCCATCCGCCAGTACGCTGTACAG
>JALVNE010000277.1 GCA_027026755.1 Sedimenticola sp.
CACACACTCCCAAGCACACACACACACACACACACACACACACACATATATGTACGTAAACACGTGTAAAATTTTGGGAAGGCATAAACTAAACACCATAAGAAACGTATTGTAATATATTTAAGCAAGGGTAGATTGATTCAGGTTAGAATGAAATTGGTCGAACCTTTCGAGTACTTTGTGGAATTTTTCATTTGTAGTACGTCAAGCAGCATCATAAAACCGACATTTTGGAAGTTTTTGATTTCGGAATTCCGGATAAAAGATTATCGACCTGTATCTGCTGTACACATTTCTAAGTCACTGATATTGCTATGCATGCATGTATGTGTATGTATATATGTATGCGTGTGTGAATATGTGTGTGTAGATCGGACAATGCGTGAATGTCCGGTTTATGTTATGTAAGAGCTATCTGAGAATCAACACTTGTAAACATTCCGAATAAGTGTAACATTAAGTTGTTGTTTTATTTTGAGATATCCAGGTTTCATATTTACACACTTAACTATGGTTACGTCTTAAATGCCAATTCTCACTAATAATTTAAGAGTTAATCGTCTTTTGTTACCATCATTAGCACTTGTTATGTTTGTTTACTCATTGACTGTTAGGGTTATATTTAATTGTTTAAATGTTGTCATTTTCGGATGTGAAAGTTTCTAATTTCATTTTTTTCTCCATTTGCTTCGTAATTATGTTGAATTGAAAGAGTTTTGAATCAATATATAATAATCTTTACCTGCCAAAAAAGCATCGGATGGCGTCAGAGGTAGAGAAAGCTGATCATCCATTGACGCGAAGTAACCTCTTGACTACGCCGACACTAACAAACCAATCCTATACAATACCTATATAGTCTACTGGTTGTAACCAGTACTAGTTAGATATCAACTTGATGTCGTCTGTAGGCGATATTTCAAATTTGGCGATCTGACTGATGCTATCATTCTCATCATTCAGCTCGTGTCACAGTGAGGGCAAATATAGTGTTCTCGGCGATCAAAGTGACTCATTCGAAATTGGCCAAAGCCAAACACACCATCAGAGTCGGTTTGTACACGAGGGCGTTATGATGACACTTTCTCGCGTCTTCGTTGCTGATCAGACGGAAAAGAGAATTGTCGAACAGACGAAAG
>JALVNE010000278.1 GCA_027026755.1 Sedimenticola sp.
TGCGGTCGCCCTCGGGCAAGGTGTTGATGCCTTCCACCAGCTCGCGGACATAGTTCTCGAACTGCTGTCCCTGGGTGGCCAGATCCGCACGCTTGAATTCATCGGTAAAACTCACCACCAGCTGCCAGCCCTGGGTATCGGGCTCGTCGATGACGGCGATTTTCAGTGGGCCGTTGATTTCCATGGGTGTCTCCAAAGTCTTGTCGTTCATCATTCCCGCCGCGCCGACTTGCGCCCCTGGGCGGCGCTGAGAATGCCGCGCAGGATTCTGATCTCGTCCTGGTCGGGCTCGGCGCGGTGAAACAGGCGCTTGAGGCGGCGCATGAGTTTGTCGGACTTGCGCGGATCGAGAAAACCAATGTCCTCCAGGGCCTGTTCCAGATGGCTGAACAGGCCCTGCATGTCCGCCGCCGTGGCCAGCTCCCTTGGCTGGGGCGACGCCATGGGCGGCTGCTGCATCATCAGCTCGTAACCCAGCACCTGCACCGCCATGGCCAGGTTCAGGGAAGAATAGTCCGGGTTGGCGGGAATATGCACCAGGTACTGGCAGCGTTCCAGCTCGGCATTGGTCAGCCCCGTGCGCTCCCGCCCGAACACCAGGGCCGCCTGCTGCCCCTGGGCGGCGCGTTCCGCCACCAGCTCGGCGCACTGCCGCGGATCCAGCTGGGGCCAGGCCACGGTGCGCAAACGGGCGCTGGCGCCCACCACCAGGGTACAGTCCGCCAGAGCCTCATCCAGGCTCTTGTACACCCGGGCCTCATGCAGTATATCGTCCGCGCCGGACGCCCTTGCGACGCACTCTTCCGTCATGAACTGACGGGGATTCACCAGGGCCAGGTCCTCCAGGCACATGTTTTTCATGGCCCGGGCCACGGCGCCGATATTACCGCCATGGGAAGTTTCCACCAGTACGATGCGCACGTTTTTCATGGGCATGGAGTATAATGTTTTATCCCGTTCAACGTCTGATGTATCTGTTCCCATGAATCCCATGACCACCATCGCCGCCCGCGCCGCCCGCGAGGCCGGCAAGCTTCTGCTCAACTATTTCAATCACATGGACAAGGTGAAGGTGCAGGAGAAACAGGCCAATGATTTCGTCACGGAAGTGGACCGGGCCTCGGAACAGATCATCATCAAGGCCATAAAGAAGGCCTACCCGGACCACGCCATTCTCGCCGAGGAGAGCGGCAATCACGCGGGCAACGACTATCTGTGGATCATCGACCCCCTGGACGGTACTACCAACTACCTGCACGGCTTTCCCCAGTTCTCCATCTCCATTGCCCTGCAGTACCGGGGACAGCTGGAGGCCGCGGTGGTCTATGATCCCCTGCGGGACGAAACCTTCTCCGCCCACAAGGGTGGCGGCGCCTATCTCAACGATCATCGCATCCGCATCAGCAAGCAGAAGGACCTGCACGGCGCCCTGCTGGGCACGGGCATTCCCTACCGCGACCAGCGCCATGTGGATGCTTATTTTGGCATGATGAAAGCGCTCATCAAGGACGCCGCCGGAGTGCGCCGTCCCGGCTCCGCCGCCCTGGATTTCGCCTGGCTGGCCGCCGGCCGTATCGACGGCTTCTGGGAACTGGGCCTGGCCCAGTGGGACTTTGCCGCCGGCACCCTGCTGGTGCGCGAGGCGGGCGGCGTGGTTACAGACCTTTCCGGAGGCGACAAACACTTTGAAACCGGCAATATGGTGGCGGGCAATGTCAAGATTCACCAGGAAATGCTGAAGACCATCAAGCCCTTTCTTTCGGACGATCTGCCGGCCTGAACATGGGTAAAAAGGGGTCGGCGTCAAATCAGGGGAAATGTCATGTAGATTCAGCACCTCGGGGGATTTGACTCCGACCCCACTCCCCTACGCGACGCTTCTCCAGCAGCTTTTCGTGCAAGGTCAGCAGGGAGGGCACCAGCAACAGCACCAGGAAGGTCGCAAAGGCCAGGCCGAAAGAGATGGACACGGCCATGGGAATCAGGAACTGGGCCTGAAGGGATGTCTCGAACAGCAGGGGAGTCAGACCCGCGATCGTGGTGAGAGAGGTGAGCAGCACGGCACGCAGGCGCTGGCAGGCGGCTTCGACGATGGCCTGCTCCACGGCCATGCCCTGCTGGCGCAGTTCCTTGTAGAACACCACCAGAATGATGGAATCATTCACCACGATGCCGGACAGGCCAAAAATACCAAACATGGAAAGCACGGTCAGTTCGATACCCATGAGCCAGTGGCCAACGATCGCTCCCACGATGCCGAAAGGAATGATGCTCATCACCACCAGGGGCCAGCCATAGGAGCCGAACACCCAGGCCAGCACGATGTAGATCATGGCCAGGGCGAACAATGCGCCCTTCTTCATGTCCGCCATGGTTTCCTTCTGATCCTGGGCCTTGCCCGTGTAACTCATGTGCACGCCCCATTTGTGCAGCACTTCGCCGAACAGCTCCTTTTTCAGCTGTTCGCGAATCTCGTTGGCGTTGTTGCGCGTACTGTCCACATCGGCAAACACGGTGGCGGACAATTCGCCATCATAGTGGCGCAGAATTTCAAATCCCTGGCGCTCCTTCAGGCGCAGGGCCGTGGTCAGGGGCATGCGGCCACCATCGGGGAGACGCAGGTTCAGGGAATCCAGGCTGGACAGGTGATAGCGCCGCTGGTCCGGCAGCATGACGCGCACTTCCAGTTCATCACGGCCATCGATGAAGATCTGGGCGAGGTTGCCCGTGAGGGCGTTGCCCAGCTGGCGGGCCACTTCCGCTTCCGTCAGGCCCTGGGCACGCCCCATGGGGGTAAGCTCGTAAATGAGCTGCTGGTGGCCGTAAGGCATGTCATCCTCGATGCCGGTAACGCCATCCATGCCTTCCAGCACCGTGGTGATGGCCAGGGCGGCTTCCTTGAGTTTCTGGGTGTCCGGGCCGGTGAGCTTGATCTCCAGGTCCCGCCCCGGCGGCCCCCCGCCCCGGCGTGAAGTAAGGGTGATTTTCTCCAGCCCCGGCGCATCGTCGAAGTGCTTGCGCCACTCATCCAGAAACTGCTGGTTGCGCACATCACGTTCATCAGAAGGCACCAACTCAGCCGTGACCGTGGCGAACTGTTCTCCGGCACGGCCCGACAGGCTGTTGGAGAAAATCCCCATGCCATGAGAAACCTTGGCAATGCGGATAAGGTTGCCGCCCAGGGCTTTCTCCGCCTGGTACATGGCTTCTTCCACCTTGTCGATGAAAGCGTCCACCCGCTCTGGCGGTGTGCCGGACACGAAGGTGGCGCTGGCGTGAACCACGTTTCCCTCCACCGTAGGGAAGAAAGTAAAGCCGATGCGCCCTCCGGCCAGCAGGCCCAGGGCCATGATCAGGGCAGCCAGGGCCGAGGCAATGGTCACTCCGGGCCGGGACACGGCCGCCCTCACCAGGGGCCGGAAACGCCGGTCGCGGAAGCGCTCGAAGGCCCGGTCCAGCTTCTGGCGCAGGGGGCCGGGCTGCTGGTGATGAGCCTTGTGAAAGCTGTGACGCAAATGCCCTGGCAGCACCAGGAAGCTCTCGATGAGGGAAGCGACGATGACGCAGATGATGACGAAGGGAATGTCGAACATGATGGTGCCGATGATGCCGGACACCATCATCAGGGGAATGAAGGCGGCGATGGTGGTGAGGGAAGAGGACATGACCGGGGCCAGCATGCGCCGCGCGCCGCCTTCGGCCGCTTCCAGGGAACGCTCGCCCTTCTGGTAGTGCGCCAGGGCGTCCTCACCCACCACGATGGCGTCGTCCACGATGATCCCCAGGGCCATGATGAGGGCGAACAGGGAGATCATGTTGATGCTGCCCCCGGCCAGCCATACCAGGGCCAGGGTCGCCATGAAAGACACGGGAATCCCCAGGGTCACCCACCAGGCCACCCGGGCATTGAGGAACAGGAACAGGATGGCCACCACCAGCACCAGGCCGCTGAGACCGTTCTTGAGCAACAGATTGATACGGTCGCGGATGAGCAGCCAGCTCTCGTCATAGACGGTGATCTCCACCCCCTTGGGCAACTCCCCGCGGGTTTCTTCCAGCCATTCCTTCAGAATGGTGGCAGATTCCAGGGTATCCCCCGTGGTGGCCCGCTGGGCGCGCAGCTCCACGGCGGGCCTGCCCTGGTAACTGATGGTGATCTGGTTGGAACGGGGCCTGCGCTCCACCCGGGCCACATCCCCCAGGCGCACATAGTCCCCCTTGAGATTGGCCACCAGGGGCAGGCTCTCGAAACCCGCCTCATCCCGGCGTTGGCTGAGGGTGCGCAACTCACGGGCCACATCCCGCTTGCCGATCTGGCCGGCGGGAAGATCCCGGCTGACTTCGTTGATACGCCGTCCCACGTCCGCCAGGGACAGGCCCAGGGCCTGGAGCTGGCGCTGAGGCAGCTGCACCGCAATCTCTTCTTCCGGCAGCCCGCTTATGTCCACCTTCGCCACGCCGCGGGCCAGCAGTTCTTCTTCGAAGCGGTAGGCCAGCTTGCGCAGTTCCTCCAGATCCGACGGGCCATGAATCAGCAGCCGGGCGATGGGCTCGAAATTGATGACATGGCTCACCTGGGGGGTGCGCGCATCCTGGGGCAGATTGCGCACGGCCTTTACCCGTGCTTCGACCCGGTCCGTGGCATCTCCCATGTCGGTTCCCTCGGGAAACTCCAGGATCACCACGCCAACGTTCTGGGCGGACGTGGAGGTGATCTTGTCCACACCTTCCACCGAGCGCAGTTCCTGCTCCAGGGGAATGGTGATGGACTTCTCCACGTCTTCCGCCGTGGCCCCGGGCCAGACCACGCGCACGGTCACCACCTGGATGTCGAAGGTGGGGAAAAACTGGGTGTTCAGGGACGACAGGGCCAGGGCGCCGGACAGCAGCATGATGATCATCACCAGATTCGCCGCCACGGGATGGCGGGCGAAGATGCCGATGATGTCGTCCTTGTGGCGGAAGCCCTCAGTCATCCGCCACGACCTCCACCAGCAGGCTTTCCACGGCATTGGGCAGCTGGGTGACCAGCAGGCGCTGGCCATTCTTCAAACCCGCGGAACGAATCAGCACCTGGTTGTCCCCATCCCGCCAGATCTCCCCCACCCGTTCCACCTTCACCGGTCGCAGACGGTTCTCATCGTCGATGACATAAACCTTGTCGGAGCCATACAGAGCCTCGAAGGGCACGGGCATGACGTTTTCCTGCTCCGGCAGGGTCAGGCGCAGCTGCAGCACCCGGCCCTTCTGCAGCCAGTCCTGCCCCTGGTCGATGAGAAACAGGGCTTCGATACCGCCGCTGCCCTGGCGCACTTCCGCGCCCAGGGAAATGAGATGGCCTTCCAGCTCACGACCGTCAACGCTGCCGGATACCTTCAGGGCTGCCCCGTCAGCCAGGGCCTGGCGCACCTGGGGCACGTAGACGGCGGGCAGCATGGCGCGGAACATGAGACTGTCATTTTCGAACATGTCCAGCAGGCGGCCGCCCAGGTTCACCCGGTGCCCCTGAGCCACATAGATCCGGGTCACCCGGCCGTCGAAGGGCGCGGTGACGCGGGTTCTGGCCAGCTGCAGGCGGGCCTTGTCCCGCACCGCCTCGGCCCTCACCAGGGCGGCCTCCAGTTCCCCCATGCGGGATTCATGGGTGCGGATGCTCTCCTCGATGCGCGCAATGCTGATGGCCTGGCGGGCGGCACTCTGACGCGCCGTGTCCAGAGCGGACTGGGAACTGACCTGCTTCCTGCTCAGGTCCTGGAGACGCTTCACCTCCGCCTGCACCAGCTCATAGAGCTTGCGCTCGCTGGGCAGGGTCTGAAGATCGGCCAGGTGACGGGATTCCTGGGCGGCAATGGCCGCTTTGGCCTTGGCCACATCCGCTTGCGCCAGCCGCAGGTCCAGGCGGGCGTCGGCATCATCCAGCTCGACGAGCAAGTCTCCCTGGCGAACCTGGCTGCCCTCGATGACATGTACCTGCTTCACCTCCGCCGACAATGCCGCCGTGAGCACGGAGAAATTCAGGGCGTCCACGGCGCCGTAGAGCAGGATGTTGGTTGGCCAGTTGCCCAGTTCCACGATTCGCGCGGCCACGGGCCAGGCCTTCTCCTTGACCTCGACGGCCTTGCTATGCGGCCGCGTCGCCTTGAGCACGACGAACACGCCGACGGCCAGGGCGATGATAAGCAGGGGCAGAATGAGCCTGCGTAGTCTGTTCATATTTCTTCTTCAGTTGTTATCAAGACGCCCGGCTTCCCGGCCCAGGACCACGTCATCCAAGTTTCTAAGTTATTGATAAGGCTGGGGTGGGGCCTGCTCGGAAAACCTCGGAGGCATGGATGCCGACGCGGAGCGTACATGGATGTATTACAGCGTTTTTCCGAGCAGACCCCACCCCAGCCGTGGTTCAGGTCACGTGACCCTGCTTCCCGGCCGGAATGAAACGCCATACCACCCAGGCGCCCAGCAAAGCCGTGGCGGACGCCATAGTATAAGCCAAAGGCGCGCCCCACTGCTCCCATATCATGCCGCTGGCGAAAGTGCCTACGGCGCCGCCCGCGCCAAAGCTGAGACTGGCATACAAGGCCTGCCCCCGCCCCTGGTGGCGGCCGCGAAAATACTCGTGGACCATGTGGATGGCGGAGGCGTGAAAACTGCCGAAGCTGGCGGCATGGAGCAGTTGGGCCAGGATCAGTACCGGCACCTCGTCAGGAAACCAGCCGATGAGCAGCCAGCGCAGCGCCGCCAGCACCAGGCTCACTCTCAATATGGCTGCCGAGAGCCAGCGCCGCAGCAGCCTGTGCATGAACAGGAACAGCAGCACTTCGGCGATGACGCCAATGCTCCACAGCAGGCCGATGTCACTCTTGCTGTAGTGATGATCCTGCAGATAGATGGAAAAGAACGCATAATAGGGACCATGGCTCATCTGCATGAGGAACACGGCGGTGAAGAAAGCCAGGATCTGGGGCTTCTTCAGCACCGCCAGAATGGAAGGCTGGGATTCGTGAATCTCGCCCCTGCCGTCCCCCACCAGCAGGCTGGACAACAGGATACCGGCAAATACCGTCACCAGCGCGGGCAGCACCACCTCCGTGCCCTGGCGGTCCACCAGCCAGCCCACCATCACCACCGTGAGAATGAAGCCCACGGAACCCCACAGGCGCAGCCGGGAATAGCGTTCGGCATCCTGCCCCAGGTGGTTGAACACCACCGCCTCGAACTGGGGCAGGGAAGCATTCCAGAAGAAACTGTAGCCGGTCATCACCAGGGCAACGGCCAGGAAGCCGTGAACGCCGAACATGGCCAGCAGGGAGAGCAGGGACAGTGCCGAGGCCAGGCGCACCAGCCGCATGCGGTGTCCCAGATGATCTCCCAGCCAGCCCCAGACATTGGGCGCCACCACCTTGGTGGCCATGAGTATGGCCATCAGGGCGCCGATGGCGAAGGCATCGAAGCCCAGGGACTGCAAATACAGCCCCCAATAGGGCATCAGCGTACCCAATGCGGCAAAGTAGAAGAAATAGAAGGCGGACAGGCGCCAGTAAGGCATGAAAAACCGGTACTGAAGGCGAAAATTCAATTCTATACGCGATGCCGAACGGGGGCCACGAAAACTCTTTCTGCGAAGAAGGTCACGGATGGGCCCTTGCCACTCTCTTACAGTTGGAATCCTGAAAAGCAACCCAGACGGTCTTTCATGTCTTCCACGGCAAACAGGGACAGACGAAATTTTCTCAGATTCACCGGCGCCGCCGGCATCGGCCTGTCGGCGGCAGGCGCGCCCCGTATCGCCGCAACGGCTGAAACCGCGCCCTTGGGGACGGCTATGTACCTGGCCAGTCCGCCGGTCCCGTCGCCGAGCAGCTTGACCGCTCTGCCCCCCCTTGCGGCCGTGACCCTTTCCCGCGCCGCCTTCGGGCCAGCTCCCGGCGACATCGAGGATTTCAACGCCCGGGGCAGCTCGGATATGGCTCGCCTGACTTCCTGGGTGGACGAGCAGCTGGATCCCCGGTCCATCGATGACAGTGACCTGGAAGCCCGGCTGGCCAACCCGGCCTTCCGCACCCTGAACAAATCCCTGACCCGGTTGTGGGCCGATCACTACCGGCCGGAAAACATCACCTGGGAAGAGCGGGTGCGGCCGGTGTATGAGGTGCTCTACGCCACCATGACCCGTGCTATTTACAGCCGACGCCAGCTGCAGGAAGTCATGGTGGATTTCTGGCACAACCATTTCAACGTCTATGGCTACGAAACCCCCAACGCCTGCGTCTGGGTGCACTATGATCGCGACATAATCCGTCCCCACGTCCTGGGCAACTTCCGCCAGATGCTGGAAGCCAATGCCAAGAGCACTGCCATGCTCTACTACCTGGACAACGTGGAAAGCAGTGACGAGGGCCCCAACGAGAACTACGCCCGGGAACTGCTGGAGCTGCACACCCTGGGCGCGGAGAACTACCTGGGCATCATGCCCCAGTGGGACGTGCCCCTGGACGGCCAGGGACGCCCTGTGGGTTACGTGGACGGCGATGTACTGGAAGTGGCGCGCTGCTTCACGGGCTGGACGGTGGCCAACGGCCACTGGTCTGACCCCAGCGATCCCGACAGCGGTGAGTTTTATTACCGGGACTTCTGGCACGACCGTTTCCAGAAATACGTGCTGGGCGAATTCATTCCCGCCGACCAGGCGGCCCTGGAGGACGGCCTGCGCGTCCTGGACAAGCTTGCCGAGCACCCCGGGACGGCCCGCCACATCTGCCGCAAGCTGTGCCGGCGCCTGGTCAGCGACAACCCGCCAGAGAGCCTGGTGGAGTCCGCCGCCGCTGTCTTCCACGACAACTGGCAGGCCCCGGACCAGATCAGGCAGGTGGTTCGGCACATCCTGCTCTCCCCCGAGTTCCGCGGCACCTGGGGCGCCAAGATGAAACGGCCTTTCGAAACCCTCATGGGCGCCATGCGCGTCTGTGGCGCGGAAATCACCCTGCACCCTGATGACGACGACAGCCGGAGCCTGAGCTGGCTCATGGAGAAGACCGGGCACCATCCGTTCTCCTGGATTCCCCCCAACGGTTTTCCCGACAGCCGCGCCACCTGGCAGGGCAGCACCCCCATAATCATGACCTGGCGCATCATCAACTGGCTGATGAACATCACGGATGACAGCGGCATCCACAAGCTGGATGTCCTGAGCCAGACCCTGAACGCGCCGGAAATGAGCGATCCCGCAGACCATACGCCCCGAAACCTGGCCCGCTTCTGGTTCAAGCGCGCCCTGGGCTACGAGCCGGATGCCGCGCAGATCGGCCGGGCAGCCCAGATGCTCACCCATTCCGACAGCTATGACGGCACACCCTGGGGCCTGGACCAGGCCATCGACCTGAGCCAGGACGAGTGGCCCCATTACTGGCAGTCCGGCCTGCGCACCCTGGTCGCGATGATTCTCATGTCACCGGACTTTTTGCAGCGTTGAGGCCTGACCCATGACCAGCATGAACAGACGTGGATTCATCAAGACACTGGGCGTTTCCGGACTGGCGGGCCTGGGTTGGCGCAACATGGCCTTTGCCGATGCCAGCGACACCCAGAACATCGTGGTGGTGATCTTCCTGCGCGGCGCCTGCGACTTTCTCAACCTGTTTCCCCCGGTAAGCGGAGACGACCGCAGCCAGTACGAAACCGCCCGGCCCAACCTGCATATTCCCCTTGCCCAGACCCTGCCCCTGGACGGGCAGTTCGGCCTGCATCCGGCCGCAGCGCCCCTGAAAACCCTGTTCGACAACAACCAGCTGGCCATCGTGCGCGCCGTGGGCAACAATGTTCAGCCCTCCCGCAGCCATTTCGACGCCCAGGCACTGCTGGAATCCGGCACCCCCGGCACCAAGGGCAGCAGCAGCGGCTGGCTGGCCCGCTATTTCTCCACCATTCCCGGCCTGCCGCCCAGCATCACCATTCCATCCGTGGCCGCCTCCAGCTACACCCCGACCTCCTTCCTGGGCGACCCGGCGGTGCTGACCATGGACGATCCGGACTACTTCAGCCTGGACAACGCCCACTGGGCCTGGGATGGCCGCCTACAAGCCGTGCTGCCCAGCCTGCATGCCGGAGACAGTCCGGTGGAAAAGGCGGGATCACAGGCGCTGACCGCCATGCAGATCATCGCGGGGGAGGATTTTTCAGGCTATGTCCCCGGCGGCGGCGCCGTCTATCCTGAGGGGTATTTCGGCGATCAGCTGAAAATGCTGGCCCAGATCATCAAGATGAACGTCGGCCTGCGCATGGGCGCCCTGGATTTTGGTGGCTGGGATACGCACAGCGACCAGGGAAACGGGGCCACGGGCTATTTTGCCGACAATCTTGTGACACCATTGGCCAAAGGACTGTTCGCTTTCCTCACGGATCTGGGTGCGGAAGGAAACTATCTGCAGCGGACCACTGTCATAGTGCAGACAGAATTTGGCAGACGGGTGCGTGAAAATGCCGACTACGGCACTGATCACGGGTATGGAGCTGATATAGTGATCCTAGGTGCAGCCAGCCAGATCATAGGTGGTTTCCATGGAAACTGGCCAGGATTGGCAAGCACCCAGTTGTTTGAGGGGATGGATGTTGCCGTCACCACGGACTTCCGCCAGGTACTGAGCGAAATACTCATCCGGCGGCTGGAAAATCCTTACCTGGGAACGATATTTCCCGGATATAGAGGATATGCCCCCCTCGGTGTGGTAAAAGGAACCGACCTTGACCCGATTTATGATAACCCCAGTGACGAGATATTCTCCGATGGCTTTGAAAATTAGCAAGAAACCCATGAAATTCTGGATGGCTGCAGTTCCGCTGCTGCTGGGCAGCCTGTTCACCCAATCCGTACTGGCCTGCAGTACAGCGGCATGGAGTCGTGTCGAGAACCCGGAGGTCACCCTGTTTGCCCGCCCCGAGTCGCGGTGTACCGGGAATTGTGGGCTGCGCATCAAGCTCGAAGGCACCCAACCCGCCTACGTTGAAGACGACACTCCCGGCAGCCTCACCGAAGATGTCGTTTCCTACTACGCCAGATTTCACATCGATACCACCTGGCTGAACATGAACGACGGACAGCAAATCACCGTATTTGCATCCAACGCCAGCGGGGCAACCCCGGTCTTCGGCCTGCAGGTCGTCCAGATCAGCGGCAAGAAATACGCACAAATCTATGCCTATCGTGACAACGGCAGCCAGGTCTCCATCAATGATGCGGGCAGCGAACTGACCGACGGCTGGCATAGCATCGAACTCATGTGGACTGCCGCCACCTCGGCAGGTGCGGACGACGGCTCCCTGACTCTGGCGCTGGACGACGTGGACAACGTGCTGTCCCTGTCTTCCCTGGACAACGACACCCATGCCATCGCCACTTCACAACTGGGCGTGATTTCCGGCAACGACGCCACGGTGACGGGAAACCTGCACCTTGACGCCTTCACTTCCCAGCGCACGGCAAGCTCCGCCACGCCGGAAGCCTGTCTCACTTACGGGCAGCTCTTTACAGACGTCCCAAGCTCCCACCATTTCTACAAATGGATTCAATCCATCGGCTATGCCGCCATTGCTTCAGGATGCACGGCAACCACTTATTGCGCCGAGAACAACGTCACCAGGGCGCAAATGGCCGTCTTTCTCGAAAGAGGCATGAATGGCGGAGACTATCATCCCCCGGCAGGCACCGGCACCCAGTTCGACGATGTTCCCGCCAACCACTGGGCCGTCTCCTGGGTAGAAAAATTTGCAGCAGACGGAATCACCCACGGTTGCGGAGGCAACAATTTCTGCCCAGAGAGTAACGTGGACCGCACCCAGATGGCCGTATTCCTGCTGCGGGCAAAACATGGCGCTTCCTATACGCCTCCTCCCGCCACCGGCACCATGTTCGGCGACGTCAGCGCCAGCACGCCCAAAGCCGCCTGGATCGAGCAACTGGCTTCAGAAGGCATCTCCCGCGGCTGCGGCGGCGGCAATTACTGTCCCACCAGTCCCGTCACCCGGGGCCAGATGGCGGTTTTCGTACAACGCACCTTTGATCTGCCGCTGCGCGACTGATCAACAACCCCATCTCCAATAACGCGGGGCATGGCAACATGCCCCGCTTTTTTTGGCCGCCAGCAAAGCCAGGGCCCTGATCATGGAAAGCCCCGCGTCCGCGGGCCGGACCGCAGTCCGACATTGCTCCATCGTGGCGGCTGTTGTCGGACGCAGCCTGACCTACGATCACGGCGCAACCGGTATGACCGCCACGGGCGGCTGCACATCCCCGTTCTGCGCCCGGTGCCGCAGGGCATGATCCAGCAACACCATGGCCAGCATGGCCTCGGCAATGGGTACCGCGCGTATTCCCACGCAGGGGTCATGGCGTCCCTTGGTGACCACCTCACAAGCCTCGCCGCTGGTGTTCACCGTCTGCCCCCCAAGGCGAATGCTGGAGGTGGGCTTGAAGGCCACCCGGACGATGATGTCCTGGCCAGAGGATATGCCGCCCAGGATACCCCCGGCATTATTACTCAAAAAACCTTCTGGGGTCATTTCATCACGATGCTCCGTGCCTTTTTGGGCCACGGAAGCAAAGCCCGCGCCTATCTCCACGCCCTTGGCGGCATTGATGCTCATCAGGGCATGAGCCACATCCGCGTCCAGGCGGTCGAATACCGGCTCGCCCCAGCCCGGCGGCACGCCTGCCGCCACCACGGTGACCTCGGCACCCACGGAATTGCCTTCCTTGCGCAGAGCGTCCATATAGGCTTCCAGCTTTTCCACCTGTTCCGCGCAGGGCCAGAAAAAGGGGTTTTCCTCCACGGGATCCCAGGAAAATGCCTCTGGCCGATTTTCTCCCAGGGCGGATAAATAGCCCCGAACCACCACGCCATAACGCTCGCGCAGGTATTTCTTGGCAATGGCGCCGGCCGCCACGCGCATGGCCGTCTCCCGGGCGGATGAGCGCCCCCCGCCCCGGTAATCCCGGATACCGTATTTCTGCAGATAGGTATAATCCGCGTGCCCTGGCCGGAAGCTGGCGGCAATGTCCGAATAGTCTTTGGAACGCTGATCCGTATTGTGGATCAGCAGACCGATGGGCGTGCCCGTGGTCCTGCCCTCGAACACGCCGGACAGGATCTGCACCTCGTCCATTTCCCGGCGCTGGGTGGTGTGGCGGCTCTTGCCGGGGCGGCGGCGCTCCAGATCGGGCTGGATGTCTGCCTCGCTCAGTTCCATACCCGGCGGGCAACCATCCACCACGCAGCCAATGGCCAGGCCGTGGCTTTCGCCAAAGCTGGTGACGGTAAAGAGTTTTCCTATGGTATTTCCCGACATTATTTGTTCACCAGCAGGGCATTGACTTTTTCGATGTCCTTCACGCTCAGCACCCCCGCCGCCTGGCGCAGGCGCAGCATGTTGACGATGTACACATACCGGGCGCGGGCATAGTCGCGCAGGGAACGATAATAGTCACGCTGGGAGTTGAGCACGTCCACCAGGGTGCGGGTTCCCACCTCGAAGCCCGCCTGGGTGGCGTCCAAGGCGCTCTTGGTGGACACCTTCGCCGCTTCCAGGGCGCGCACGGCGCTGATGCTGGCCTGCACGCCCCGATAAGCGTTGCGCACGGCCTTGTCCGTGGCGCGGCGCGCCTGATCCAGCCGCTCCTGGGCGGCGACGAGATCCGCCCTGGCCTGGCGGGTGGCCGCCGTGACCCCGCCCCCCGAATACAGGGGCACATTCAACTGTATGCCTATGCTGCCGGTGTTCACGTCGAACACATGGTCCTGGCTGGTCTGGAAACTGTTGTAACCACCCACCAGGTCCAGGGTGGGATAATGGCCCGAGTTCTGCACCTCGATCTCCCGCTGGGCGATCTGGGTGGCATCGGAGGCCGCTTTGACAGAAGGGTTGTTCTCCAGGCCGGAGGCGCTCCATTCGTCGATGGAGGCTGGCAGCGGCGGGTCCAGACTGATCTGCTCCTTCAGATCGGCCAGTCGTTCGGGAACCATGCCCAGGATCTGGCGCAGATCCTCCCAGGCGTTGTCCAGTTCGTTCTGTGCCAGGATTTCGTCCGTGACCGCCTGATCATAACGGGCCTGGGCCTCATGCACGCCGGTAATAGCGATCAGGCCCACTTCGAAACGCTGCTTGGCCTGCTCCAGCTGGCGGGCGATGGCCTTCTTGTTCGCCTGCACATAGGTTACCCCCTCTTTGGCGGACAGCACCTTGAAATAAGCATCCGCCACGCGCAGGATGAGATCCTGTTCCTTGGCGCGGTACTCGGCATCCGCCAGCTCCAGCTGCCAATCCGCCTGCTCCAGACGCACCAAGCGGTCCCGGTGGTAGATGGGCTGCAACAGGTTGATGCCCAGGTTGCTCACCCTGTAACTATCACTGGGACCATTGTCCATGTCACTGTTGCGCGCGCTGGCGTCCCCGCTGATGCTGATGTTGGGCAACAGCCCGGAAAGCGCCAGGGGGCGCGCTTCCTTGCGGGATTCCCTCACGGCAGCCGCCTCGCGCAGCACGGGATCCTTGTCGAAAGCCATGTCGAGCACCTGCTTCAGATCCTCGGCGCTACCCGTCTGCGACATCACTGCCAGCAGGGAGACGATCAGTATCTTTTTCATTTGCTTATTTCCATTTGTTTGGAAGGCATGGGACCGACCACCAGCTGCGGGTCCAAGCGCTTGCCGCGAAGATTCATGCGCCAGTCCAGATGGGGGCCGGTCACGCGGCCGCTGGCCCCCATTTCCGCGACCACCTGGCCTTTCTTCACCACCTGACCTTCCTTGACGAGAATCCTGCTCAGATGAAGAAAGGTCGATGATAAGCCATGTCCGTGATCCATGATCAGCGTAGCGCCGGAATAGAACATATCGGGATGCGCCAGGGTCACGATGCCATCCGCCGGCGCCCGCACCGGGGTACCCACTGGGCCCGCGATGTCCACCCCGTAATGAGGCCATTTCGGCTTGCCGTTGAGGATGCGCTGGCTGCCGTATACGCCAGTGATTCTACCTGTTACCGGCCACTGAAAACCATGCAAAAAATCAAGGCGATCATCGATGCGCGCACGGGCCTTCGTCACCGCGACACGATCGGCCTTGATGCGTTTCAGATCCTCCTCCCTGGGGGTCACCTTGCGCGACGGCAGGCCGTCGATGCGCTGGATATCGTACTTGCGCTGGGTGATGTGCAACTTGCGTTTCTCTTCCCTGCCATCGGGATACCTGACGACCAAGGTGGATTCTGCCGGCGCATCCCGGGTGAAACCGATGAGAAAGTCGCCGGCGGGAGACACGGGAAGCTTTTCGCCATCATGTATCACCTGGGCCCCCGGCTCGGTCTTGCCAAAGACCAGGCCGCCCTGGGTGAGTTCGCCCCAGAGCTGCACGGAAGCCCCGCCCAAAGCCGGGGCAGCCAGCAGGAACAGAAGAAAAATGATGCGCATGAAAAACCGGTCCGGATTGACGAATCAAAAAGTCATTTTAGCAAAACTTGATAGAATCGCCTGATGAATCCCCCCAACAGCAACAAGCACCAAGTCCGCTCCCGCCCCTATTCCTGGGGCGAGGTCATGCGCATGGTGCTGTCCCATCGCAAGGAACTCATCACCGCCAACGTCATCGCCGTGCTGGGCACCCTGGCGGCCGTGCCAGTCCCCCTGCTCATGCCCCTGCTGGTGGACGAGGTGCTGCTGCACAAGCCCGGCACTCTCACGGAATGGGCACAATACCTGTTCCCGCAGAGCTGGCAGGGGCCGCTGCTGTATATCCTGGGCGTGCTGTTTCTCACCCTCGTCCTGCGGCTGCTGGCCCTGGTGTTCAACGTCTGGCAGGTGCGCCAGTTCACGCGCATCTCCAAGGACGTGATCTTCCGCATCCGCCGCGACTTGCTCAACCGCCTGCAATATTTCTCCATGGCGGAATACGAGGTGCTGGGCCCCAGTACCGTGGCCTCGCATCTGGTCACGGATCTGGACGCCGTGGACCAGTTCGTGAGCAACTCCACCAGCAAATTCATCGTCGCCCTGCTCACGGTGATCGGCACCGCCGTGGTGCTGCTGTGGATGCACTGGAAGCTGGCCCTGTTCATCCTCCTGCTCAACCCCGTGGTCATCTATGTCACCACCCTGTTCGGGCGCAAGGTGAAAATGCTCAAGGCCCGCGAGAACCGCGCTTTCCAGGCCTTCCAGGAAGCCCTGTCGGAAACCCTGGACGCCATCGAGCAGATTCGCGCCAGCAACCGGGAGCGGCACTACATCCGCCGCATCATCGACAAGGCGGACCGCATCCGCAGCAGCTCCGCCAGCTTCGCCTGGAAGAGCGACGCCGCCAACCGCCTGTCCTTCCTGGTGTTTCTATTCGGTTTCGATATCTTCCGCGCCGTGAGCATGTTCATGGTGCTCTATTCCGACCTGAGCATTGGCGAAATGCTGGCGGTGTTCGCCTATCTGTGGTTCATGATGGGTCCGGTGCAGGAGCTGCTCAACATCCAGTATGCCTACCACGCCGCCCGCGCCGCCCTGGGGCGCATCAACGAACTGGTGGACGTGAAGCTGGAGCCCGACTTCCCCCATGAGGAAAATCCCTTCGCGGGAAAGGAGACGGTTTCCATACAGATGCGCGACATCGGCTTCTCCTACGGCGACGGGCCGCCCATTCTGCAGGACGTGAATCTGAACATCACCGCTGGGGAAAAGGTCGCCCTGGTGGGCGCCAGCGGCGGCGGCAAGAGCACTCTGGTAAAAATCGTCCTGGGCCTTTATCTGCCCGACAAGGGCTGCGTATGCTTCGATGAAGTGCCGGTGCCTAAAATCGGCCTGGACGTGGTGCGCGCCAACGTGGCCACGGTGTTGCAGCACCCGGCCTTGCTCAACGACAGTGTGCGCATGAACATCACCCTGGGGGCGGACGTTCCCGAGGACAAGCTGTGGCAGGCCCTGGAAATCGCCCAGCTGCGCGAGGTGGTGGAGAAGCTGCCCCAGGGTCTGGACACCCTCATCGGCCGCAATGGCGTGCGTCTGTCCGGCGGTCAGCGCCAGCGCCTGGCCGTGGCACGCATGATTCTCAGCGAGCCCAAGGTGGTCATTCTGGACGAAGCCACTTCTGCCCTGGATACCGACACGGAAGCCCAGCTGCACCAGGCCCTGGCTGGCTTTCTCAAGAACCGCACCACCCTCATCATCGCCCACCGCCTCAGCGCCGTGAAACAGGCCGACCGGGCCCTGGTATTCGAGGACGGACGCATCGTGGAACAGGGCAGCCATGAAGAGCTGTTGCGTGAAGCAGGGCTGTATGCCAGCCTGTACGGGAAACAGGACTGAATGGCTTTCAGGAACTTTCTGGTCCCGCCACTGATAGTGGAAAAACCCGTATCCGTAGGTCGGACTTCAGTCCGACATCAGGGTTGGATTCAGGCGGCATTGTCGGGCTGAAGCCCGACCTACTGCCTGGCCATGATGGACATGCGTACCAGCTCGGCCAGGGAGGAGGCTTTCATCTTGTCCATGACCTTGGCGCGGTGGGCTTCCACGGTCTTGGCGGACACCCCCAGGGCGCTGGCGATCTCCTTGTTCGACTTGCCTGCGGTGACCATGTCCATGACCTCGTGCTCCCGGGGCGTCAGAGTGGCCAGGCAGGCAGCCAGCTCGGCTCGCAGCGCCTGTTCCCGGCGCTGACGCTCGTCCACGGCCAGGGCATTGCGGATGGCGTCCAGCAGCAATTCGTCGTTGAAGGGTTTTTCGATGAAATCGATGGCGCCTTCCTTCATGGCGCGCACGGACATGGGCACATCACCATGGCCGGTGATGATGATCACCGGAATGCCGATCTCATGGCGGCGCAGATATTCCTGCAGTTCCAGCCCGCCCATGCCGGGCATGCGCACATCCAGCAGCAGGCAGCCGGAACGCCCGGGGTAATAAGCCTCGAGAAAGGCTTCCGCCGACGCATAACATTCCACGTCCAGCCCCACGGACTCGATGAGCCACTGCAGAGAGCTGCGCATGGCCTCATCGTCGTCCACGACGAAGACAGTGGGGCGGGGGCTGTTTTCATTTTCGTTCATCTGAACATCCATGGGCTGGGGAAAAGCAATACTGGCAAAAGTGTGGCCCAAGGGCTGTGTAGGGTCAACTGGCGGGGCATATAAACAATCGGAATCAAAGACCAAGCTTTTCAGCGCAAACGACACCCAGCGTAGTTTTCGTCCGAGCAAATGCCTGGTTACGCATCTTCAAGTTCGAGACTCATTCGGTAAGTTTTCAATGAAACCTTGTTTGTGATTTCACTTGCCTGAAAAAGACTTTCATCAATAATCCCAGCGACAATTACACCAGTAATATTGCGTTCTGGAAACTGGCGTTGGAGAAGCCCCATGTACATAGATATTTGACCGAACACTTTATAATCCGCTTCACCTGATTTAAGTTCGACAATAAGCAAATCTTTACTTTGCTCGTGCTCCAACAACACATCTATTCTTTTACCACCGATAGAGTATTCGACTCCGATTCCCAACCCACCATAAATGTGGTAGCCGGGAAACAATTCAGAGATATGTGAACATAGTGCTGTTTGCAAATCTCTCTCATAAGTAAAATTGCTAATCTGATCAATATCGTTGTTTTCAGGCTCAATCTCCTGGATTGCAGTTTCCTCAACCAAACGCAGAAAATCTTCCTGACTGGCTATAATCACGCGCGATCTCACTTATTTTTCGTTGATCTTTTATTTTATAAATATCGACTTGTTCGCCTGTATGCTTAGAATAGTTCTGAAATTTTATTTATGGCTTTTGGATAACTATTGGCCGCGCCTTTATTACCGCGCTTGAGCAGCCAGTTTTTAAACATTGCTTCCATCAATTAGCTATTCCCTCCTTGTCCCTAAACATCTCAATCACGTAACTTACGTAACTTCATGCTCCACCGCCTTAGCCACCAACTGATTAAGGCTTTCACCTCTCGCCCTGGCGACCATCACTGCCTTGCCATGCAGCTCACTTGGGATACGCACATTGAAGCGACCGGAGAATCTGCGTTTCGGCTCCAGCCCTTTCTCTCGGCACATTTCAAGAAACACCCGCAATGACGCACGGCCTTCCGTCTTTAAACTTTCGACATCCCGCGCATAAAAATCCGCCCCGCCATTCATATCGACAAACTCACCACGAAACATCTCAAGCTCAGGATCGTACTGGATGACCGCGTGATACCCATCGATTTCCATCAGGTTCTGTTTCATGGCTCCACCCCGTTCTGTTGCAACCAATTTCGGATGCTCGCCACCGCGCCCTTGTCCGTCTCTGGCGAGGGGTGCGGCCGGTGAAACACCCGGACTTCACCAAACAGAAACACCCCGACGCGAGAACCTTCCCGTTCACTGATCTCCGCTCCGAGCGCTACGAATAACGCTTCTATATCCCGCCACAAGATCGAACCACTGACCGGGCGATCAAAAAGGCGTTTCAGCGTCTTGCGGTGCTTCTTTTTCACGCATAAATAGTACTATGGCATAGTACTGAATGCAATCATGATGACATCGTTTTCTGACAGGTTGTTGAAAAACGCCGTTTTTCGACAGCCTGTGTGTGGCACAAGGATGTACCAGCATGTTCGATGGCTGTAAGGCATCGAAAATGAAGAAAGTGGGGAAACCACATTTTCCACTTCCGTGGTTGGAAAAGTCCATGGAGGGACTTTTTCAATATCCTGCTAAAGCGCGGGCAACGTTCATGACCCCAAGCCACAAGGGATAGACAAATTCATCTCCCTGTCAGGACGCAATGCTCTCTATGACCGCACCACTCATGGGCAGTTCAATGGTGAAAACCGAACCTTTGCCCGGCAGGGAATCCGCACGAATGCTTCCCTTGTGTTCGGCAATGATGGTCTGGCTGATGGACAGACCCATGCCCATGCCGGTCTTCTTGGTGCTGAAGAAGGGATCGAACAGGTGCCTGAGGTCTTCCCTGGCGATGCCGCTGCCATTGTCTTCCACGCGGATATAGGCATTGTCGCCGAAGGTGATACCGGTTTCTATGGTCAGCAAACGGTCTTCCGGCGGTTTGCTCTCCAGGGCATCCAGGGCGTTGCGCAACAGGTTGAGCACCACCTGTTCGATCTGCACCGGGTCCACCCAGGCCAGCACCGGCTGTTTGCTGAGCTGGAATTCGATGTCGATCTGCAGCTTCTGGCGGTCGTGGGCGATGAGGGCACAGGCATCCTTCACCAGGGCATTGAGATCGGCCTTCTCGCGCACCGGCTGTTGGCGGGTGACCATGCTGCGCAGGCGCTTGATGATCTCGCCGGCGCGGCTGGCCTGCTGGGATATCTGTTCCATGGCAGTGATGAGTTCTTCCTTTTCACCTATGCCCAGGCGAATGCGCCGGCTGCAGCCCTTGGCGAAGTTGACGATGGCGGACAGGGGCTGGTTGAGTTCGTGAGCGATGCCCGTGGCCATTTCCCCCATGGTGCTCAGGCGGGATACATGGATCAGCTCGTTCTGGCGGTGCCGGGCTTCTTCCTCGGCGCGGCGCACGGCGGTGATGTCGCGGCCATAGATATTCACATAACCCAGACTGGCCACCGGCGCGAGCAGCAGGGAGAAGATGCCGTCCCGGGTTTCCACTTCCACCTCCCTGGCCCGACCCTGCTCCAGTACCTGTTCCACCAGGCGTTTCCAGAAGATGGGCACGGTCTGCATGCGCTTGCAGCCCCAATAGTCCAGCAGGCCATCGCTGGCCTTGTTGGCGTAAATGACCACGCCTGGCTGGTTGATGCGCAGCACTGGCAAGGGGCTTTCGCCGGGAAAGGCCGCCAGGCTGGTGATCTCCTGGGCCTGGCGCTTGCGCTCGGAGATGTCACGGATATAGGTGGTAAAGAGCAGGTGGTCCTCCAGCATCACCGGCTTGATAGCCACTTCCACAGGAAACTGGCGGCCATCCTTGTTGCGTGCCGTGAGGGTGCGCAACACCGGCGGCGCATCGGCTGCCTGCTCTTCCAGGCAGTCGTAGAGCTGGGCGTTGAAGGCCTGACGGGAGCCCTTGTCGAACACCAGTTCGTCCAGGGAACGGTTCAGGGCCTCCTCCCGGCTGTAGCCAAAAGTATTCTCCGCCGTGGGGTTGAAATCCACGATATGCCCGGCGTGGTCGATGGTGACGATGGGATCCAGGGACGCATCCAGTACGGCGGTCTTCAGGGCCTCACGCTCCTGGATCTCGGCGGTGTAGCGGGCGCGCATTTCTTCCCTGGCCTTCATCACCGCCTGGGTGAAGCTGCGTATCCAGTCTTCCATGATGAGCAACTGGTTACCCCCCCGGGGCGTGGGATGTTCGATGTGCAGGGCGCGGCTGGAAAAGTTGGCCACCCTTCTGAGCAGCCGGTTGATGCGGCTGGATACCAGAATGAACAGCAGCACGAAAATCAGGCCCACGATGGCCGCGCCGGTGAGGCGGTGGCGGCGCTCCACGGCAATGATGCTCTGGCGGGTGGCCTCGATGACATCCCGGGAGATGAGGGTGGCGAACAGCAGGTTCACGGGCGAATTGCCGTATTCGAAGAAAGACTGGGCGGTGATGACATAGTCGGATTCCAGGTCGCGGATCATCGAGCCCACCAGGACCTCGCTGCCGTGGCTGGCAGCAAGTATGGTTTGGCTTTCCCCATCCACCAGGGCCACGGTGGTTTCCGAAGTACTGGCGCGCTGCTGGGAAGCGTCCAGGAATGCGCCATCGATACGCACCAGCAGTACCAGAGAGCCCATGAGATTGTAACTGGCGTCCTCCACAGGTTCGGCGATGAGCATGTACAGCTTGCCGTCCAGCCGCGTGATATAGGCGGTCTGGCGCGTATCCGCCAGGGCATGCTGCAACTCGGAAGATGTCTCCCTGGGCAGAAACCGGCCTCCCAGCTGGTATATCTCACGAATGTACCCGTTCACATCCGTGAGCAGGGCATGGCTGGGTTTCACCGGCAGGCCGTCGATGGCCGAGGCCGGCAACCAGACGGGAGGTTTCCTCCGGTACAGGCGCGGTTTCCGGTCCTCGTCATTGGCAAACCAGAATACCGGCTCCAGATAATCCGCCATGCGCCGGTGGCTGGCCAGCAGGCGGGTGGTGTTTACATAGGACTGAGTGAAACTGTCGAAACGCGCCAGGGACTCACTGGCCCGGGTTTCCAACTGCTCCTGCAGTTCCTTGTCGAAGATATTGCCTATGGCCCGGGTCTGAATGGGGTCGATGACAAGCCACATGGCCGCCGCCGTGAGCAGGCCGAACAGGGCCGCCAGCACCGGCATGGGCACCCGGCGCAGCAGGTTTCGCAAATAGGATCGGCGGGGTCTGTGCATGGTCTAATACTATCAGACCCGGTACACTTGTCCTCATGACTGAAAACCGAGCCGACCTGAGCAACGCCGCCGTCCCCGGCCTGTTGCGCCGCCTGGCCGCCATACTCTACGACAGCGTCCTGGTGCTGGCCCTGATGGCGGCGGCCTTCACCCTGGTGTATCTGCCCCTGGCCCTGGGCCTGGGCCTGGAAGATCTGCGCCAGTATCCCCTGTACAAACACGCCATGACAGCCTGGATGCTGTTCGTGGGGGTGGGGTTTCACCTGTGGTTCTGGACCCATGGCGGGCAGACCCTGGGCATGCGCGCCTGGCGCCTGCGGCTGTTTTCCGCTGACGGCCGCCCGGTGAGCCTGAAACAGGCCCTGATACGCTACGCCGTGGCCATCCTGTCCGTTGCAGTCGCAGGTCTGGGGTTCCTGTGGATATTCTGGGACAAAGACAAACGCGCCTGGCACGACC
The DNA here is from genome assembly GCA_027026755.1 of Sedimenticola sp. Lineage (GTDB taxonomy): Bacteria > Pseudomonadota > Gammaproteobacteria > Chromatiales > Chromatiaceae > Thiolapillus. The sequence continues at coordinate 22,818 of JALVNE010000278.1, forward strand.
TGGCTTCCAATACCCGTCTGGTGCTGGTGGATCAGAATCATACCATCTAAGTGCTTAAACGATTGGTAAGGCTGGGGTGGTGTCTGATCGGAAAATCTCGGAGGCATGGATGCCGACGTGAAGCGTACATGGATGTATTTACAGCGTTTTTCCGATCAGATACCACTCCAGACTGAACCTAGATAACGGGCTACTAACTGGTGGACCCCAACCGGAGCTGAACATGAAACCCTGGCAATTTCTCGCGCTGCTGATTGTGCTGGCGGGAAACTCCCCGGTCCCGGCGGCGGGCATCGATGACGACCGCTCCCGGACACCGGTATTGCGCCCCAGGCCGGCAAACGTCACTGTCGTCGAAGGTGATGACTGGAGCCTGCCTGCCTGGAGCACACCCCTGGACAACCAGCGCTTCTATTCCGAAGAAGCCTCCCCGGCCGACCAGGTGAATGTGCATGTCATCGACATCACCTGGCGCCAGATCAACCCCTCCCCCGGCCTGTTCTCCATGACGGACAGCGGCAACGCGGCGGGCATGAGCTTTCCTTCCCTGCAGGACCAGCTGGCGATGGGCGGCCCCTATTGGCTGCGTGTCTGGGTCACGGGAGAGGACTGGGCGCCAGCCTGGGTGAAGTCCGACTGCAATATCACCACCACCTGGCTGGATCATGACGGCCAGGCCAGGCACCTGCCCATTTGGAACGACTGTGTCTGGGGACACGCAAAAACCATGTTCCGCCAGCTGTTTCTGGGCTGGAACCTCATCAGCGACCCGGAGATGTTGTTCGTGCAGGTGCCGGGCGGCTTCTACTACACGGAATTCGATTTCGATATTCCTTTCAAGGCCGCCGCCAGCAGTGATCTGGACTTCGCCACCTTCAACAGCTGGTTCCACCAGGCCATGGCGGAACTGGTGGCTATCGCCAACGGAGAAAACAGCAACCCCAGCGACGACTATGCCTGGAAACTGGTGTACACCGGCGAAGACTATCCTTTCGACGACACCTGGAACGGCGCCACCAACCTGTTCGCCCGGGATGCGGTGCAGGCAGGCATGGGCATACGCAACGGCATCACCGAACTGTTCAACTTCCACCTCAATCACACCCCCGCCTATGGCGCCGCCATTGCCCAGGACGGCCATATCGTCATCGACGAGAGCTGGCCACTGCTGCGGGACAAGCGCGTCATCGGCGCGGAAAACGAATGTTACAACGCCTGCGGCTACCATGTTTCATATCTGTACTACAGCATCCGCATGTCCAACCTCAAGGCCCTGCAGATGCGCACCAAATATCTGTATGTGGTGCCTGAGGACAGCTATCTGTCCAGCTATCCGGAACACTGGAACTGGGTGCGCCATGAGCTGGGCAAACAGCGCGAAGACGCCCCGGACGCCTGGGTGGCCCTGCGCACGGCTCAGGACAAATACTGGATGGACGACCACAGCCATACCTGGAATGGCGCGCCCTGGGTGCATAACCTGGAACGCTGGCTGGTGCAAAAAGACCTGGGCAGCGACGGCATGACCCGGCGCGGCACGGATCACCGGGTGAATGAAGTGGATGCCGACAATGGGGAATCCTGGGAAGGCCGCCTGACGGATCATGCCTCGGGGCAGGATTATTTCTATTTCTTCGTGGACGATGTGTTCGCCAGTGACCCCGGCCAGCAATGGCAACTGAAAGTCACCTATGTGGACGCAGGCAGCAGCAGCTGGCGGGTGGAATATTCCAACGGCAACTCACGGGTGGAAAGCGATCCTGTGCCCCGCACCAACAGCGGCCTGGTGAAAACCGCCAGCATCGACCTGCCCAATACCAGATTCAACAATGACCTGGCCAACCAGGCCGATTTCCGCATCTACAATGGCGGCAGTGAAGACCTGGAGATTCGTTTCGTGCGGCTGGTCAAGCTCAAGCCACCAGCCGCTCAGATAATATTCACCGACGGTTTCGAGTCGCCCTGAGAGTCAGACAGCATTGCCTGCCCGCCGCCGGGAGCGCTGCTGGCGGGGCTTGGCATTGCGCTTGCCATTCGCGGGCGCTGCACGCTTTCCCCTGCCCCGGCCAGGCTTCCCGGAACGGCCACCCCGGCCATTCTGTATGGGTTCAGCCTTGATGGAAGGGTCTGGCTCGTAACCCTCCAGCACCACGCTGGGAACCGGCTTTTTCAGCAGGCGTTCGATGTCCTTGAGCAGCTTGTGCTCGTCCACGCAGACCAGGGAAACGGCTTCACCCTCGTTTCCGGCGCGGCCGGTGCGACCGATGCGGTGCACATAGTCCTCGGGCACATTGGGCAGTTCGAAGTTCACCACATGGGGCAGCTGGTCGATGTCCAGGCCCCGGGCGGCGATATCCGTGGCCACCAGCACCCGCACATCACCTTTCTTGAAGCCCGCCAGAGCCCGGGTGCGGGCGCCCTGGCTCTTGTTGCCGTGAATGGCAGCCGCGGTAAGGCCGTCCTTCTCCAACTGCTGGGCCAGGCGGTTGGCGCCGTGCTTGGTGCGGGTGAACACCAGCACCTGACGCCAGTTGCGCGAACCGATCAGGTGACTCAGCAGCTCACGCTTACGGCGCTTGTCCACGGGATGCACCACCTGCGCGATGCGCTCCGCCGTGGTATTGCGCTGGGCCACTTCGATGAGTTCGGGCTGGTTGAGCAGGCGATTGGCCAACTCTTTGATCTCCCGGGAGAAGGTGGCAGAGAACAGCAGATTCTGACGCTGGCTGTTGTTTGGCAGCAAAGCCAGTACCTTGCGGATGTCATGGATGAACCCCATGTCCAGCATGCGGTCGGCCTCGTCCAGCACCAGGATTTCCACCTGGGAAAGATCCACGGTCTTCTGGCTCACATGATCCAGCAGGCGGCCGGGCGTAGCCACCAGCACATCCACGCCCCGGCGCAGCTTTTCGATCTGTGGATTGATCTTCACCCCGCCAAAGACCACGGCGGAACGCAGCTGCAGATGACGCCCATAGGTTTCCACGCTCTCGCCCACTTGGGCGGCCAGTTCGCGGGTGGGGGTGAGCACCAGGGCGCGCACCGGACGTTTGCCTTTGGGCAAGGGCGTTTCACTCAGGCGCTGGAGCAGCGGCAGGGTAAAGCCCGCCGTCTTGCCCGTGCCCGTCTGGGCGCCGGCCATGACATCCTTTCCCTGCAGAATCACGGGGATGGCTTTTTTCTGGATGGGGGTGGGTTCAGTGTAGCCCTGCTCGCTCACGGCGCGCAGGAGTTCGGCTCTCAGGCCGAGAGTATCAAATGACATGGGATATAGGTTTCCAGTCTTGCCCTCTCTGCCATACAGCAGGAGCCGGTTCGGGCTGGATAAGGGTTTCTTTCAAAGCAGAGTGCTCAAGAAATTCCGCGCGAAAATCGCATGAACGCCAACCGGAAAGGCGTTCGAGAAGGCGGGAGTTTAGCAGAAAGGGGTAACCGATGCTGAATCTTTATTGATGATGAAATTCCTGCAGCTTCTGCCGCACGAAATCGATATGCAAGCGCAGATGATAAAGCTGGTAGGCGAACGATAGGGGCACCACGACGTCCCTCACCTCCCGTTCGAGTTCGTTCAGCTTGTTCAGGTAAGCCTGTTTCTCCTCCCTGGATGCCGTGAGGATGCTCCGGTCCACTTCCTGTAGCTCCTCATACCAACGATAAATGCGCGCCCGCATGCGCCAGCGGTACAGGGGCGGTACGATCTTGAACAATGGCAGCAACAGGCCCAGCAGGGGCAGGAGCATGATCTTGGTGCGATCCAGCAAGGATGCCGCCCAGAAAGGCAGGTAGCGTTGCAGAAAGGGAGGGCCGTTAAGGTAATAGCGTTCGGCTTCGTCAGCCACGGGAAAACTGGTATGCCGGGGACTGGGAAAATCCCCTTCCCCGCTGAACCAGCCCGCGCCATGATGGACTTCGTCCAGAACCTGCATCATCAGCCCCATGATGGCCGGGTGCAGGTCTTCCTGTATGACCATTTCCGAGGTTGCCGCCAGCAGATGTATGTCTATGGACGGAATATTCACTGCCAGGTCTTCGGATCCTTCCGGCAGGGTGAGTTCCATCAGGAAGGGATGCCGCCGCGCGTAGGCGCTCGCCCGTTGAATATTGACCAGCTTGACCTGGGAATCGTGAAGCAGGGAAGACACCCGTTCGCTCTTGGGCGAGGCAACGAAAAAAGCCACGTCTATGCTTCCCTCCTGCAGACGTTGCGCCGCTTCCCCGGAATCCAGGGACAGCCATTGGGCGTTATCCGCGGGAATCTGGTTCTCCTGTAACAGCAGTTCCACCAGTGCCCGGGTGCCCGAGCCCTCGGGGCCAATGGCCAGGCGCAGGCCTTTCAGGTCCGTCAGCCTGTCGATATCCAGATTCGCTCTCTGAAACACCCAAAGGGGTTCATAGTACAAACTGCCCAGGCTTTCGAGGCGCGTCCCCAGCTGTCCCGGCTCTGCCACGCCGCCTTGGACGAAAGCCATGTCCACCCGTCCCCCGGACAACAGCCGCAGATTATCCAGGGAACCATGGGTGTTCACGATCTCCAGGGTGATGCCTTCCCTGGCCAGCAGGTCCCGGTAGCGCTGCGCGAAGGCATCATAGGCGCCCCCCGGTTCACCGCTGGCCATGATGACATGGTCAGGCGGCGCGGGTTTTATGTACTGAAAGGCCAGCCCAAAGCCAATCAGCACCAGCAGCACCAGGGGCCCATAAACCGCCAGTGATGCTTTCCAACCTGGATTATGTTTCATAGCTCAGCGCCTGCGCCTCCTTGTTGAACAACTTGAAGAATGCTGCGGCCTTGTCCAGGCTCTCCTGGTATTCCTCATCCAGACGGGAATCCGCCACGATGCCGCCACCGGCATGATACACTGCCTGCCCTCCGCTCAGGCGCAGGGTGCGTATGGCGATGCTGGTGTCCATATTGCCCTGGTTGTCCATCCAGCCGATACTGCCACAATATACACCCCTGGGCCCGGCTTCCAGTTCCTGGATGATCTCCATGGCCCGCCGCTTGGGCGCGCCGGTGATGGAACCTCCGGGAAAACAGGCAGCCAGCAGGCTCAAGGCGTCTTCTCCTTCGGCCAGCCTGCCCATCACCGTGCTCACCAGGTGATGTACCGTAGGATAGGTTTCCACCTTGAACAGCTCCGGCACCTCAATGCTTCCCGGCTCGCATACCCTCCCAAGATCGTTGCGCATGAGATCCACGATCATCAGGTTTTCCGCCAGGTCCTTGACGCTTTGCGTCAGCTCCCGGGTCAGGAGCCGGTCCTGTTCCAAGGTGGCGCCCCGAGGGCGTGTACCCTTGATGGGCCGGGTTCGCACCTTTCCATTGTCCACACGGAGAAACTGCTCCGGCGAGGAACTCAGAATGCTGGCGAAAGGCAACTCCAGCAAGGCGCCGTAAGGCGCGGGATTCTGGGCCCGCATGGCAAGATAGAGGGCAAAGGGATCGCCTTCGAAAGGCAGGGAAAAGCGCTGGGCATAGTTCACCTGGTAGCAGTCGCCCTCGCGCAGATAATGCTGAATACGGCGAAAGGCCCGGGCATAATCCCCCGGAGACAGTTGGGCGCTGATACCTTTGGCGCGGGGCTGAAAAACCCTGGGGGCCGTTTCCCTGGCGCTGTTTTCAAGGGCTTCGACAAGTCCCCCGGGAATATCACGGAGATCGCCGCAAAGCCAGGACCGACGGGTTTCAAGATCATGCACCAGCACCCAGTCATACAGCCCCACGGCCAGTTCCGGCAGCTCGCCCTGCCCGCCTTCCAGCCCTTGCAGGCGCAGCCCCAGGTCATAAGAAAAATAGCCCATGACCCCGCCCCCGAAAGGTGGGGGCGCGGTGCCGGTTGTGCTTTCCGCCAGCAGTCCCCTGACAAGCTGCAACACAGGTTCCCGGCTGTGCTGCCTGCGACCATCCCGGTATTCCAGAACAGTGCTTCCCCCCCGGGAGATCAGGCGCACGCGGGGATCTGCGGACAGAATATGGTAGCGCCCGCCCTGGGTGAGATACTCACCATTGCCGCTGTCCAGCCAGCAGGACCAGGGCAGCCGGCGCAAGACCTGATAGAAACGGGGAATGTCTGGAGGAGCGGACAGTGGACGGGCAGACATGGGGCGCATTTTACCCTATTGGCCACATCCTTGATGATGAAAGAAAACCACCGCCCGATCCCGTTCTCCTCGGAGGCTGTCGCAAAAAGCGACAGCCACCGCGATGCAGGGACGCATCGCCATTTTCGATGGCTGTAAGCCATTGAAAATGGAGGAATCGGAAAACCGCACTTTTCCGATTCCGAGTCGTGAAAGCCCAGGGAGGGGCTTTTACGACATCCGCCTAGAAAAGAAAGGACATATAACTCCCCCCTCCCCCGCACGCGGGGGAGGGGGAACTGGAGTTACGCTTTCATATCAATAAGGAAAAAGGGGCACCGTCCCTGGCGCCAATTCTGGCTCATTTGTTCAGCAGATCGAAGGTGCGCGTCAGGAACACCGCCATGGAATCCCGCTTTACCGGGTCATCCGGGCAGTAATTGTTGGCGTCGCATCCTGAAGTGATACCTTCTCTGGCCAGCTGCTCGATCCAGGCGGCACCCCAGCGGTCCTGGGGCACATCGTCGAACATGGTGCCCGTGGCTGCCGGCGGCGTATAGCTGGCGCCATGTTTGGAGCGCAGCAGGAACACAGCCATCTGGTCCCGGTTGACCGTATCGGAGGGACAATAGTTTCCACCCCCACAACCGCCGGTGATGCCATCGGCGCTCAGGGCCTCGATCCAGGCGGCGGCCCAGCGATCGGCGGGCACATCGGCAAAAACCCTGCCCGTAGCCGCAGGCGGCCGGTAGTCACTGCCATGGATGCCACGCTCCAGGAATACCGCCATGGCATCCCGCTTGACAGGATCATTCGGGCAGTAGTTGCTGGCGTCACAGCCGGAGGTGATGCCGCTGTCTGCCAGCGCCTGTATCCAGGTGTAGGCCCAGTAGCCGATGGGAACATCCGCGAACAGGGGATCATTGTCCTCGTTGGTCACAGGAAGATCCTCGATGGTCCGGGTATCATAGATGGGGTCGCTGGAACTGATGCCGAACTGGATGCTGTAAGCCTGATCACCATCGTCATCGTTGTCCTCCACCCCGGTGACCGTGACGGTCTGGGGCGTCTCCCAGTTCCCCGGCGTGAATACCAGGGTAGAAGGTGACACCTTGCCTTCCGCGGTATTGCTGGAACTGACCTGTATGGTCACATCCCCCGTGGGCTCATCCTCCAGCACCACGTCGAAGGTCGCGCTGCCGCCCGCCTCGGTGGTCACCAGGCTGCCGTTGGGAGTGATGGCCACGCTGGGTACGCGCATGACGACAGTGGCCATGTCCCAGTCATCGGAAGCATTCTTCAGCCCGCCCGTGATGGCGATGCGATCCTCCTGAACATGGACTCCTATCGCCATACTCCCCGGCGTGTCGTTGGCCACCT